>DATNNA010000025.1:0-19347 GCA_035602075.1 Binatus sp. (SeqCode)
AGCAGTTGGCTGATCTTGACGCTGTAGGCGACCCCCTCATCGAGCTGGAAATGCAGGTCGGGGGCGAAGCGCAGGTTCGAAAGACGGGATCCGAGCTCCCGCCGGATGAACCCCTTCGCGTGATCAAGGCCGTCGATTGCAGCCTGCCGGGAGTCTGCCTCCCCAACCACGCTGACCTTCACGGTAGCGTTCCGCAGGTCAGGACTGAGCTTCACCTCACTGATCGTCGCCATCCCGATTCGCGGGTCTTTGAGGTCACGAATGATGATCTGGCTGATTTCCTCGCGCAGCTGTGCGGCGACGCGTTCAACTCTATGAGTGCCCATGCCCTCATTGTATGGAGCCACGGTAATCATCCTTTCCTGAGCGAACATCACCCTCCCCCCTTGCGGGGGAGGGCAAGGTTGGGGGTCCTGGCGAGAACGAGCGTATGACCGCCGGTTCCCTCCGGTATGAGGCGGGTCCAGAGGACGTTGAACCGCATGTCCTCGAGCCAGGCAATGTACGTGCTCAGATCGGCGTGGCTCCAGTACATCCGCGCGCCATGCCAATCGTCTTCCGTCCCAGTCCAGGCTCGCGAACCCACTATCGCCAGCAAGTAACCGCCGGGTCGGAGCCAGCGACCGATCTTCTGGAAGATCGCGGGCTGCTCCTCGACCGGCACGTGGATGATCGCGTAGAAGGCGACGATGGCGGCAAAACTCTGCGATGGAAACTGGATGGCTGACATGTCGGCGCACTCAAATTGCGCTCCAGGCACGAGTTGGCGCGCTCGAGCGACTTGGACGGGCGAGATATCCACGCCGGTGACCGCGTAGCGATCGGCGAGGATTGCGGTGGCCGGCACGCCGCACCCACACCCCAGATCGAGGACAGAATCACCCTCGTCGAGCAATGGCATCAGCTCCGTCAACCACGCTTCGTAATCCGGCCGTCCTGCCATCTGGCCCGCCTGATCAATGGCTGGGCCGCGACCAGCATCATCCCTGTACTTGTGGGAAACGTGATCATAGCCGTCGCGAACGATGTCTTTGGGATTAATCGTTCTGAGCGCCGATTAGAGGCGGCCGGGGTCGCTGTTGAGCGTCGGGCTCGCGTACTGACACTTGTTTTGAAGGACCACGCCGGTTGCCGCAAAGCTCAACCCCGTCACCAGCAGCGCGATGCCTGCTATTGGGTACACGACTTTGAGGAGCCGGTCGAAGTGCTGCCCGATCAGTACCGCGTTGATCAGGACACCAAGGCCTAGAAGGATGACAGCGCCACTTATCAGCATCGTGGCGATGCCCTCGAGGCGGGCATCGTTAGGCGTGGCCGGAAGCCTCTTGCGAAAACGGCTAGCCGATTTGAGGAGAGGCCGCTCATAGATTGCCTGGTAGGCGCCGCCAATAACCCCCGCAGCGCCGAGAACCAGCACGATTGCGTCGAATACGAACGTCAACGATCTCGTCATCGTCATTCGAGTCCCGCAGCCAGCATACCCTCCGCCGCGGCTCAGGGCGAGGATCGGTGAGTTGCGATATCGACGAGGTCGGCCAGCAGGCCAAACGCCGTCTGTTCGACATGGGGCTGATGCAGCGCGACCGCGAGCTTCCCGGCGACGTCGGTGTCGAGCTCGATCGCCATGGAGAAGCCGTCGACGGCATAGAACGGGTCATCGGGGCCTACCTCAACCGGGGCCCAGCGCGTGCCGAAGGGGCCGATCGCGGCCAGCGGCCGGATCCGCATGCCGCGCCGGGCTGCCTCGTGGGCCCGTACCGCAACCTGCTCTGTGACCGGCTCCCGGACGACATCGCCGACCTTGATGTCCAGTCCCATCACGACATTGGCAACGATCGTGGCTTTCAAGGCGGCATCCCAGCCCTCGAGGTCGTTGCTTGGATCGCGCTCCGCGATACCCATCCGCTGCGCCTCGGCAAGCGCCTCCTTCCATGAAACGCCTCGCGCCGACTGGCTCAGCAAGTAGTTTGTCGTGCTGTTGAGGATGCCGCGGACCAATCCGACCTTCGCGGTCGGCAGGCCATAACGCATCAGGTTGAAGATTGGAAGGTTGTCTGCCACCGCCGATTCGAAGCGCAACTGACGGCCCCGCGACTGCGCGAGCGCCTCGAGCTCGCGGTAGCCATACGCGATCGGGCCTTTGTTTGCCGTGATGACGTCCATTCCCGCCTGAAGCGCCTGGCGCAGATGGTCGAGCGCGGGTTGACCGGTCCGGGGGTTCATCGTGCTGACTTCGACGAGCACATCCGCGGCCAGTGACCCGATGGGCGGCGGCGCGCCGTGCTCCCGCAAGTCTTCGGACGAGAGCAGGGCGCTCAGTTGCAAGCCCTTGTCGTCGCGCGCCCAGCCGTGGTTACCCGTGACCACAGCCGTGACGACCGGGTTCAGCGAATAGCGCTCACGCAGCAAGTACTGCTTGAGCAGCAGCAACCGGGCAAAGGCTCGACCCACGTGACCGAAGCCGATCAGGGCCAGGCGGACGTCGCGAATCGGCCGCCCGGTTGTTTCTACGCTTGCTTGACCTGGTAGGACTCGATGACGTCGCCCTGCTGGAAGTCCTGGTAGCCGTCGACCCGGATGCCGCACTCCAGTCCGGACAGCACTTCGTGGACGTCGTCCTTGAAGCGCTTGAGTCCCGCGATCTGACCCTCGTGGATCGCTTTGTTGTCCCGCAGGATCTTGGCGAGAGACCCGCTCGTGATCTTGCCGTCCAACACCCGCGAGCCGGCGATGATGCCCAGCTTCGGGATCTTGATCGGCGTGAGCACTTCGGCGCGGCCCTCCCAGACCTGGATGAAGGTCGGCTCGTAGAGGCCTTTGATGGCGCGTTCGATGTCGTTGGTGACGTTGTAGACGACGTCGTAGCTCCGGATGTCGACCTTCTCCCGCTCGGCGGCCTTCTGGGCGAGCGCGTCAGCCTTGACGTTGAAGGCGATGACGAGCGCGTTCGAGACCGCAGCCAGCAGGATGTCCGACTCCGTCACGGTGCCGACGCCCTCGAAGACGATCTTGATCTGCACCTGTGGATCCTGGATCTTCAGCAACGAGCCCTTGAGCGCCTCGACCGATCCATTGCTGTCGCCCTTGATCACGAGGTTCAGGTCCTTGACGGCGCCCTTCCCGACTTGCGCCGACAGGTCGGCCAGGGTGACGCGGCGCGTCTGCGCCAGGGTTGCGACGCGGTACTGCTCTGCCCGCTGACCCGCGATGGTCCGGGCCACCTTCTCACTGGAGACCACCTGGAAAATATCGCCGGCAGTTGGCACGTCGGGCAAGCCGGTGACCACGGCCGGCGTCGCCGGACCCGCTTCCTTCATCTTCTTGCCGCGGTCGTCGAGGAGCGCTCGCACCTTGCCGAAGATATGACCGACCACGAGGTTGTCGCCAATCCGGAGCGTGCCGCTCTGGACCAGCACGGTCGCGACCGGGCCACGGCCCTTCTCCAGGTGAGCGTCGATCACGGTACCGGCGGCCAGCTTGGCCGGGTTGGCCTTCAGGTCCTGGAGGTCGGCGACCAGGAGGATCATCTCGAGAAGCTCGGAGAGCCCAGTCTTCTGCTTGGCGGAGACGGGCACCATGACGGTTTGCCCACCCCATTCCTCGGGCACGAGGCCTTGCTCGGAGAGGCCCTGCTTGACCCGGTCGGGGTTGGCGCCTTCCTTATCGATCTTGTTGATCGCCACCACGATCGGGACCTGGGCCGCCTTGGCATGCGAAATCGCCTCGACGGTCTGCGGCATGACGCCATCGTCCGCGGCCACGACTAGCACGGCGAGGTCGGTGACCTGCGCGCCGCGAGCGCGCATGGCGGTGAACGCCTCATGGCCTGGCGTGTCCAGGAAGACGATCTGCCGGCCGTTCTCCTCGACGACGTAGGCGCCGATGCTCTGGGTGATTCCACCGGCTTCGCCTGCTGCCACTTTCGTCTGGCGGATGGCGTCTAGCAGCGAGGTCTTGCCGTGGTCGACATGCCCCATGACCGTGACCACCGGCGGTCGCACCTTCAGGTTCTCGGGCGCTTCGCCGTCGACGCTGAAGAGCTCGGAGCGCGTCGTCAGCTTGACCTGGGTGCCCTCACCTTCGCCGACCACCTCTTCCGCGATCGCCGAATCCATCGCCATCGGACTCGCCTGGACCCCGAAGCTGTCGGCGACGATGGCGGCCGTGTCGAAATCGATCTGCTGGTTGATGTTCGCCATCACGCCGTTCTTCATCAGCTCTTTGATGATGTCGACCGTCTTGACGTCCAGGTATTCCGCCAGCTCTTTGACGGAGAGTGTCGGTGGCAGCTGCACCTTGCCTTCGGCGACCGCCTTCTTGGTCTCGGTGGCCTGGCCGGCCGCGAACTGGGTGCGCACGGACGACTCCTGCTCCGGCGTCAGCACCGCCATGGCGTGCCGTGGCGCGTGCCGCGTCGGGCGCAGGAAATCGAGGATATCCCGGGCCTCGACGCCGAGGTCCCGGGCGAGCTGCTGAACCTTGATACCGCGAGTTGTTGTAGCTATGAGTGACCTATCCTTTGCAATTCAACTGGCAATAATAGCCTGAGTATGCCCACCGGGCGGTGGACTCAGGTCATTATTCCCTGACGGAGCCGCTCCCAATCTTGCGCCGAGACCGCGGAACCGAGTGCCCGGTCGAGTGCGCGACGCTTCTGCGCCAGGTCCCAGCAGGCCCCCTCGCGGCAGAGGTAGGCGCTTCGACCGGCGACCCGCTTGGGGTCGACCACGATCCTCCCATCCACGGCCGCGACCCGGTGTAGCGCCGACCGCGGCTTGACCTGGCGGCAGCCGACGCAGGTGCGAAGCGGCTCAGGACGCCCCGCCGCCATTCTCCGCCGGTTTTCCGGCACCATCTCCCTCCCCCGCTTGCGGGTTGGGTCCAGAGTCTCCCTCCCCCGCTTGTGGGTTGGTTCCAGAGTCTCCCTCCCCCGCTTGCGGGGGAGGGTCGGGGTGGGGGTCCGTCGCCTCCACCGTCGGCTTGATGTCAATCCGCCACCCGGTCAGCTTGGCGGCCAGACGGGCGTTTTGGCCATCCTTGCCGATGGCCAGGGAGAGCTGGTTCTCGGGCACGTGGGCCGTGGCGGTCCGTGAGTCTCGGTCGATGTCGACGCTGAGCACCTGGGCCGGACTGAGTGCGTTGGCCACCAGCTGGGCGGGATCGTCAGCCCAGGGGATGATGTCGACGCGCTCCGAGCCGAGCTCGCCGACCACGCTGCGGATGCGCACGCCACGCGGGCCGACGCAGGCGCCCACCGGATCGATGCCCTCCTGGTTGGCGGACACCGCGACCTTGGTTCGGACGCCAGGCTCGCGGGCCAGCGCCCGGATCACGACCGCACCGGACATCAGCTCCGGGATCTCGAACTCGAGAAGGCGGCGGACCAAGGCCTTGTGGGCCCGCGACACGAGCACCTGCGCCCCACGGCTTCGCTTGCGCTCCTCGAGCAAGAGGACCTTCAGGTGCTGGCCGACCCGGATCGTCTCATCGGGAATCTGCTCCTCGGGTGGCAGCACGCCCTCGGCCTTTCCCAGCTCGATGTAAATGGTGCGCCCGTCGGGTCGCTCCACGATCCGTTCGACGATGCCGCTCACCATCTCGCCCTTGTGCTCGAGGACATCCTTGAGCACCTGGTCCTTCTCGGCATCCCGCAGGCGCTGGAAGACGACCTGCTTACTGATCTGCGCGGCGAGGCGAGCGAAGTCCTCGGTTGGTAGCGGCACGTCGATCAGGTCGCCCAGTGAGGCTGGTCCGAGCTTGACGGCTTCCTCGAGGCTGGTCTCTATCGCCGGATCCGTCACCGTCTCCACCACCCGGCGGCGGCCGAAGATCGCGATCTGCGCCGTGTCGGGGTCGACGTGGATGCGGATGTTCTCCGGCGGATTGAAGGCGCGCCGGTAGGCAGTGGCGAGCGCGGTTTCCATCAGGCTCAGGAGTGATTGTTTGGAAATCCCCTTCTCCTCCTGGACCTGGTCGAGTGCCTTGAGAAAGTCTGACTTCAGCATCAGTGCCGTGATAGGTCGATCGCCAGCCGGGCGGACACGATATCCCCCAGCGGGATCGCGACGCTTCTTCGATGCTTCCCCTCCCCCAGCTGCAGCTCGATCATGTCGCCAGAAACCGCGGTGAGCCGTCCTTCAGCAACCTGCTCGCTGTCGCCCAGGCGGTAGCGGACATTGGCGCGCCGGCCGATGAATCGACGGTACTCGTCGAGGTTGCGCAGCGGACGCTCGGCGCCCGGCGAGGAGACTTCGAGCTCATAGCGCGTGGGAAAGGGATCGGCCTGGTCCAGCAATGCACTTACCGACTTGCTCACCCGCTCGCAGTCGGCGAGCGTCACGCCCTCGGGGCGGTCGATCCGGACGCGCAGCGTCGTAGAGGCGCCACTGCCGGCGAGTGCCAGGTCATACAGCTCGTAACCGAGGAAGCTGAGTGTCGGCATGATCAACTCCCGGATCCGATCGAGCTGATTTGTGGTTGACGGGGTCACCATGAAAAGAAAAAGGGCCGACGGCCCCGCTCTGCAAAGTTCGTATTCACTTGGTCCTGAGTATAGGACTCCTTACCGTGGGTCGAGCCGCCTCCATACCACGAGCAGTGGGCTCGCATTGAAGATCGACGAATAGGTTCCGCTGACGATGCCAATCAACAGCGCCAGCGTGAAGCCCTTGATGTTCTGCGGCGAGATAAGGAACAAGGCGACCAGCACGAAGACGACCGTCATCGACGTGTTCACCGATCGGGCGACCGACTGGATGATGCTCAGGTTGACGTTTTGTTCGAAGGTCAGGCGGCTCGCCTGCCGCAAGTTTTCGCGGATCCGGTCGAAGATGACAATCGTGTCATGGACGGAGAAGCCGATCACAGTGAGCACGGCTGTCACGAACAAGGTGTTGATTTCGCCGAGCGGCAGGTTAAAGACTTTGCCGAGGATCGAGTAGATGCCGGTCAAGACAAAGACGTCATGCAGCAAAGCCAGGATGGCGCAGATGGCGAACTTGTAGTTGAACCGGATGCTCAAGTAGATAACGATCAGGATGGAGGCAATGGCGATCAAGCCACCCGCACCTACGACCAGCTCCCTCGCGATCGTCGGACCGACCTGCGCGTAGCTCGACCTGGATGGGTCGAGCGGGAATTTCTGGGCAAGGTCGGCGCGGATGGTCGTCTCCTGCGCGGACGAGAGCGGTTTGGTGGTGATCAGCACCCCGTTCGGGCCGGCCTGCTGCACCGTCGCCTCGACATTGAACGTGTCCATCTCTTTCTGGACGGCCGAGGCCTGGACGGGCCGGGTGAAGGCCAGGTTGTACTGGTCGCCGCCGGCGAAATCGATCCCCAGCCGGAAGCCGAAGAATGCCATCGAGATGATCCCGGGCAGGATGATCGCCAGCGACAGCAGGAAATACAGGTTGCGACGACCGACGATGTCCATCTAACGCATCTCCCTCACGCCGCCTTGGGCGCCTGAACGCCATAAAAGGCCAACCGGCGAGCGGGCCGGAGTCCCGCGAGGATCTGCAGAAACTGCTGGGTGGTGACGACGGCGGAGAACATGCTGACCCCGACGCCGATCGCCAACGTAATGGCGAATCCCTTGATCAGGGGAGCGCCGAAGAAATAGAGGACAAAGCAGGTGATTAGCGTCGAGATGTTCGAATCGCGGATCGCGGGCCAGGCGCGATGCACGCCGGCCTCCATCGCGGCCCCTAGCGTTCGACCCGCCCGCAATTCTTCCTTGACGCGCTCGAAGATCAGCACGTTGGCATCGACGGCCATTCCGACCGACAGGATGAAGCCGGTCAGGCCGGCCAGCGTCAGCGTGATGCCGAAAAACTTGAAGACGGCCAGCGTGATCGCCGCATAGAGCAGCAGCGCGAGGCTGGCCACGACGCCCGGGAGCCGGTAGTAGAGGAGCATGAAGAGGATGACGATGGCCAGCCCAAAGGCGCCGGCCAGCAGGCTCAGCTTGACGGTAGTTGCGCCCAGGGTTGCGCCGACCTCGGTTGCCGAGGCGAGGGACACCGTGCCCGGCAAGGCTCCCGAGTTCAGCTGGATGGCCAGGGCCTGGGCGCTGGCGGCGGTGAAGCCGCCGGTGATGATGGCACTGCCGCCGCAGATCTCGCTGATGACGTTCGCGTCCTCGACGAGGTCCTTATCGATGAAAATCGCGAGCTTGTTTTGCGGGTCACCTTGGGGATGAGTGACACGGTCACGCGTGAAGGCGCAGAAGAGGTCGCTGCCTTGCCCGTTGAAGGAGATCGTGACGTCGGGCAGATTCGTTTGCGGGTCGGTCGAGCGGCTGGCGTTAGTGATCATGCTGCCGTCGATGTGGGTGAACTCCGGCTTGTACTGGGGGGCATACTTCTGGGCGTCTTTCGGATTCAGTTGCTGGAGGAGCGCCGCGTCCACCGTACCTGGGACCCATTTCCAGACCGTCAGGTAGGAGGTCTTGCCGAGGATCTGTTTTGCCTGCTCCAGGTTCACGCCCGGCAGTTCGACGATGATCCGGTTTTGGCCCTCCGGCCGTACGACCGATTCCGCGTAGCCGCTGCTGTTGACGCGGCGCTCGATGATCGCGACCGCGATGTCTCGTGCCGCTGAGGGGGTTATCCCGGAACGCACGTTGGTGATCTCGAGCTCGAGGTGCGTGCCGCCCTGCAGGTCGAGTCCCTTGTGGACAAAGATCTGCTGCTCGAAGCCGAGGAATGGGATGGAGAGTGTCGGCGTGCCGCGGATCGGGCCAGTCAACGGCTGATTGGTGGCCAGCCGGTAGACGTAGGCGAACCCGTCGACGAAGAGGGCAAGCACGGCAACGACGGCAATCAGGGCCAGGAGTCGACGATCGACGCGCATGCGCTGGAAAGTATAGGTCAGCCCCGATGAGAAACTCTTAAAGCGTCAGGGTAGTGGCGCGAGCGCCCACTGTTCACGCAGGGACGTGATCGTCGCCGCCAAGGCACCGCCTCCGATGGCCTGCCGGATCTCGCCGACCAATCGCAGGAGCATGCGCAGGTTGTGGATCGATGCCAGCCGGTGGCCGAGGATCTCGCCGGCTATGAAAAGGTGGCGGAGATAGGCGCGCGAAAAGCGCTGGCACGTGTAGCAGTCGCAGCCCTCGTCCGGCGGGCCACTGTCCTCAATGAACTGGCGATTGCGAAGGTTGATTCGGCCGCCTCGCGTCAGGATCGATCCGTTGCGGGCAATCCGGGTGGGCAACACGCAGTCGAACATGTCGATGCCGCGTGCGATCGCCTCCACCAGATCGGCTGGCGTGCCCACACCCATCAGGTAGCGCGGGCGCTCGCGCGGCAGGATCGCCGTTTGCAGAGAGAGCAACCGATAGGTGACGGTCTTCGGTTCGCCCAGACTCAAGCCGCCGACGCCGAAGCCGTCAAACGCCAGCTGTCCGAGGACTTCGGCGCTCTCCCGTCGAAGCTCTTCGTCGAAACCGCCCTGCACGATGCCGAAGCGCAGCTGACCGGGAGCCGCCTCGGCCGTGAGGCAGCGTGCCGCCCACTGGTGGGTCCGCTCCGTCGCCGCGCGCGCCGTCGCGCCGGTAGCCGGCCAGGAGACCGGCTGGTCGAACGCCATCGCAATATCGGATCCGAGCTCGCGCTGGATCGCCATGACCGACTCCGGGGTGAAGCGCTGCTCGCTGCCGTCGAGATGCGAGCGGAAGATGGCGCCGTCGTCGCTGACCTTGACCAGGTGATCGAGGCTGAAGACCTGGAATCCTCCGCTATCCGTCAGGATGGCGCCGTCCCAGCCCATAAAGCGATGGAGGCCGCCCAGCCTGGCGATCCGCTCCGCACCGGGTCGCAGCGCGAGGTGGTAGGTGTTGGCCAGCAGCACCTGGGCGCCGAGCTCGTGGACCTCCTGGGGCGTGAGCGCCTTGACCGTCGCCTGGGTGCCGACTGGCATGAACGCCGGTGTGTCGACCACGCCGTGCGCGGTGCGCAAGCGCCCGCGGCGCGCACCCCCCTCCTCCGCCAGCAGCTCGAAGTTCACGGGTTGATCAACATGCAATCCCCGAAGCTGTAAAAGCGATAGCGTCGCTCGATCGCCTGTGCGTACGCCGCCAGGATCCGGTCGCGTCCCGCGAAGGCGCTGACCAGCATCAGCAGCGTGCTCTTCGGCAGATGAAAGTTGGTGAGCATCGCGTCGACCACCCGAAACCGGTAGCCGGGCAGGATGAAGAGTCCCGTCCATCCCTCCCCTGCCGCGACGCCTCCCTCCGTGGCAGCACTCTCCAGCACGCGGACAGAGGTGGTGCCTACCGCCACCACCCGCTTGCTGCGCCAGCGCGCCTCATTGATTGCTCGCGCGGAGGCCTCATCGATCCGGTACCACTCGCGATGGATGCGGTGCTCTGCCGGGTCGTCGACGCGCACCGGCCGGAAGGTATCGAGGCCAACGTGCAGCGTCACGAAGGCGACGACCACCCCGCGATCGCGGAGCGACGACAGCAACGCCGGCGTGAAATGCAGGCCAGCCGTGGGCGCCGCCGCCGACCCTTCCTCGCGCGCGTACACCGTCTGGTACCGCTCGCGGTCTCCGAGCCGCTCCTTGATGTACGGCGGCGTGGGCATCTGGCCGATCCGGCGGACTTCGGCCAGCGGATCGGCGACGCCATCGAGTCGCACGGTGGCGGTTTCCTCGCCCCGCGCCTCGATGGACACGGCCAGCGCCGAGTTCTCGAACTGCACCTGCGAGCCGACATCGAGCCGGCGGGCGGGTCGGATCAACGCCTCCCAATGGTGTTGACCCTCAGGCAGCGGACGCAGCAGCAGCACCTCCGCCTCTTCCCCATCGCGGCGGCGCCCGATGAGCCTTGCCGGTAGCACACGGCTGTCGTTGAGGACCAGCGCGTCGCCGGCCTCCAGGTACTCCGGCAGATCCCGCACGGTGCGATCGACCAGGTCACCGGATCGATCGAGAACCAGCATGCGCGCCGCATCCCGCTCGGCCGGCGGGTGCTGGGCGATCAACTCCGGTGGCAGCTCGTAGTCGAAATCTGCGGTTCTCATCGCAATTGTTCCCCCGGGGAGGGCGGGGTGGGGGCTCAGAAGAGTCGAGGCTGCTCGCCGGTCTTCGCCTGCACCAGGCCGAGATGCTCGTAGGCAAGCTTGGTCGCGACTCGCCCGCGGGGTGTCCGTGCGAGGAAGCCGAGTTGCATCAGGAAGGGCTCGTAGACGTCCTCGACCGTCTCCGGATCCTCTGACACCGATACCGCAATGGTGTCCAGGCCGACCGGACCACCCTCGTACTTCTCGACGATCGTCCGCAGGATCCGCCGGTCGATGGTGTCGAGACCCAGCTCGTCGACTTCGAGCATCGCCAGGGCGTCAAGGGCGATCCGCTCATCGATCCGCCCCTGGGCCCGCACCTGGGCAAAATCTCGAACGCGCCGCAGGAGCCGGTTCGCGACGCGCGGCGTCCCGCGCGCCCGGCTGGCGATGACGCGGGCGCCCGGATCGTCGATCGTGACCCTGAGCAGCGCGGCGGACCGGATCACGATTGCGAACAGCTCGTCGGCCCCGTAGAAGTAGAGCGCGTAGGTGGCGCCAAAGCGGTCCCGCAGCGGGGCCGAGAGCATGCCCTGCCGGGTGGTCGCCCCGATCACCGTAAAGCGCGGCAGCTGGAGGCGAATCGACTGAGCGCCGGCGCCCTTGCCGCTGACGAAGTCAAATTTGAAGTCCTCCATCGCCGGGTACAGCGACTCCTCGACCGGTCTTGCGAGTCGGTGGATCTCATCGATGAAGAAGATGTCGCGGTCCTCGAGGTTGGTCAGCATGGAGGCGAGCGCACCCTGGTGCTCGATCGCCGGACCGGACGTCGTCCGGATATTGACCCCCATCTCGTTCGCCATGATGTTCGCAAGCGTCGTCTTGCCCAGGCCCGGTGGTCCCGCGATCATGATGTGCTCGATCGGCTCGTCCCGACCTTTGGCTGCCGCGATCAGGATTTCCAGGTTCGCCTTGACGGCCTCCTGCCCGATGAACTCGCTCAAATGCCGGGGGCGAAGGCTACGATCGAACTCCTGGTCCTCGGTCCGTTCCTCGGCGGTGATGATGCGATCGGTCATCCGCGATCCAATCCTTTGAGGGCAACGGTCACGAGTTGCTCGACCGAGTGGCTGCCGCCGTTGCCGATGCTCGCCTGCCGGACGGCCTCCTTTGCCTCCGCGGGCGTGTAGCCCAGGCCGGTCAGCACCTCGAGGGCCTTGGCGACGGCATCGCCGCCGGACCCGGCCGACACGCGCGTCTCCTCGCCATACAGCTCATCCTTGAGTTTGCCCTTGAGCTCGAGGACGACCCGGGCGGCGGTCTTGGGGCCGATGCCGGGCACGGTGGCCAGCAAAGCCGCGTCATCTTGCAGGACCGCCCGCTTGAGCACGCGTAGCTCGGCACGGGACAAGATCCCGAGCCCCGCCTTGGGGCCAATCCCCTTGACGGAGAGGAGCAATTTGAAAAACGTCAGCTCTTCCTGGCTGAGGAAACCGAAGAGGCCGAGCGCGTCTTCGCGTACATACGTATAGGTAAAGAGACGGACGCGCTCGCCCGCGCGCGGTAGCTCCGTCAGCGTACGGGTGCCCACCGTCACCAGGTAGCCGACGCCGTGGACGTCGACGATCACCGAGTCGGAGCCTCGCTGGGCCAGCACGCCCTCGAGGGTCGCGATCAACCGCGCACGCCTGCCGGGGCGCGGCTGATGACCATCCGGAGCCGACCGCTGTGGTGGTGGCAGATGGCGACCGCCAGCGCGTCGATGGCGTCATCAGAGCGAGGGAGTTCACGGGTCGCGAGCAGCGACTGGACCATCTTCAGCATCTGGCCCTTGGTGGCGCCCCCATAGCCGGTCACCGAGAGCTTGACCTGATTGGGCGTGTACTCATGGACATCGGCGCCGGCCTCCACGGCGGCGAGCAGCGCGACACCGCGCGCCTGGCCGACGGCCATGGCGGTGCGGACGTTCTTGCTGAAGAAGAGTTCCTCGAAGGCGGCCGCCTGGGGTCGCAGCTCCGCCATCAGCGCCCGAAGCTGCTCCGCGAGAATGCCAAGGCGTTTCGGTTCCGAGATATTCGAGGGCGTCTTGACCGTGCCGCAGGTGATAAGGAAGAGGCGGCCATTCTGCCGGCGGACGGCGCCGTAGCCGGTGTCCGCCAGTCCCGGGTCGATCCCGAGGACAAGGAGTCCGTCGCTGGTCGTCACCATAGCCGGCGCCGGGCGCTAGACACGTTCGCTGATGCGTTCCAGGACGTCCGCCGGAACATCCATGTTGGAATAGACCGACTGCACATCATCGTGCTCTTCCAGGGCGTCCAGCAACTTGAGGATCGAGGGAGCCGTTGTCTCATTCAACGAAATCAGTTGCGAAGAATTCATCGTCACCTCAGCCGACTCGATCTTGTAACCCTTCTTCTTCAGGCCCTGCTGGACCGGCTCCAGCTTGGCCGGATCGGTGACAATGTCGACGGTCTTGCCGTCGACGCGCGCGTCGCTGGCGCCCATGTCGATCGCCTCCAGCCCGATCTCGTCCGGGTCGCGGCCATTGGCATCGATAACGATCTGGCCTTGCCGCGTGAACATCCAGGCCACGCTGCCGGTCGCGCCCAGGTTGCCACCTGCCCGGCTGAAGAGATTGCGGATTTCACCGCTGGTGCGGTTGCGGTTGTCCGTCAGCGTGTCCACCATGATCGCCACGCCGTGCGGGCCATAGCCCTCGAAGCGCAACTCCTCGAGCGTGGCGCCGCCGAGCTCTCCCGTGCCACGTTTGATGGCGCGCGTGACGTTGTCCTGCGGCATGTTGACGTCGCGGGCCTTCTCCATCGCCAGGCGGAGACGATAGTTGCCTTCCGGGTTCCCCCCGCCCTCGCGGGCGGCGATGGTGATCTCTCGGGCCATCTTGGTGAACTGTTGGCCCTTCTTGGCGTCGGTAAGGGCCTTCTTGTGCTTGATCGACGACCACTTGGAATGTCCTGACATCTTCTCCCCGTCGAGGAGTTTAACGCAGCTTTAGCCGCACCACTCGATGAGATCCGCGGCGCAAGACCCAACCGTCCTTCGGTGTGATTTTTTCTTCCGCCGAGCGCACCGGCTGATCGTTGATCGTCAGACCGTGCTGGCCGGCGAGGCGGCGGGCTTCGCTCTTGCTGCTGGCGAGCCCAGCGTCGACAAAGAGCTGCGCGATGGTCCGCTCACGCGCCACCACGGACACCTCCTCCGGGCCGGCGCTACGAAACGCGCCACCTTCCTGCCGATAGGCATCAGGGGAGGCATCTGGGTGGAACTGGTGGACGAGACGCTCGGCCAGGCGCTGTTTGACATCGCGCGGATTCTCGCCATCCCGAAGGGCGCGCGCTTCATCGGCGATCTGCGCTGGACTGGCATCGGTCGTCAGTTCGAGGTAGCGGAGGATGAGATTGTCGGGCACCGCCATCGCCTTGCGATACATCACCTCCGCGGGCTCGTCGATGCCAATGTAGTTATCGAGGCTCTTGCTCATCTTCTGGACACCGTCCAGGCCTTCGAGCAGCGGCATCGTCTGGATGTCCTGGGGAGGCTGGCCATACGCCTCCTGGATGTCGCGGCCGACCAGCAGGTTGAATGTCTGGTCGGTGCCGCCCAGTTCGAGGTCCGATCTGACCGCCACCGAGTCATAGGCCTGCAGCAGGGGGTAGAGCAGCTCGTGCATGCCGACCGGCCGGCCCTCCTTGGTGCGCTTGGCGAAATCGTCCCGCGCCAGCATTCGGGCGACGGTGTAACGGCTCGTCAATTGCACGACGTCCTCGAGCCGCATCTTGTCAAACCACTCCGACTGATAGCGGACCTCGGTGTCGCTCTTGTCGAGAATCTTCCAGGCCTGGTCGAGGTACGTCTTCGCCGCGGCCGTGACCTCATCTTTCGTCAGCTGCGGCCGGGTCACGTTCTGACCGGATGGGTCGCCGATCCTCGCCGTCCAGTCACCGATGATCAACACCGCCCGGTGTCCGTGCTCCTGGTAGCGGCGGAGCGCCCGGAGGACGACGGTGTGTCCGAGGTGGATGTCTGGCCGAGTCGGGTCGAGGCCCAGCTTGACGCGCAAATGATCGTTATGGTCGATGCGGCTCTTCAGGTGCGCGCGGTCGATGATGTCGACGGCGCCCGCGCTGACAGCGTCCCAGGCGCCGTGATCAGAGTTTTGTCGCTTCTTCATCGTTTCGTCACGCGTTCTAGACGCCGAGTATATACGCGGTTGACGGAATTGCCTGTGCTTTTTTAACGATCTCAACCGTTGTACACGCGGTGTCGCCTGAGAAGCACCGGTTTGCCCGACTCGCCGCTATCCGCGTGCTCACCATCAGCCGGATCAAGCGGCGGCGGCGCGGCCATGGGCCCAAGATCCTCGTCATCGGCTTCACGGTGTTTGGCCTGCTCAGCCTGGGCGGCGGTGCCGAGGCGGTCGACAAGTACCAGACGTACACCCGCGACCTGCCCAACCCCAGCTCACTCAACCCAAAGGAACTCGCCCAGGCGACCAACATCTACGACCGTAATGGCGTGCTGCTCTACGTCAAGCACACCGACGGTGTTGTCCGCACCGTTATCCCGCTTTCGGCGATCTCCCCGCACCTGATCGATGCCACCATCGCCCTCGAGGACCGGCAGTTTTACACCCATCAGGGGATCGACTTCCGCCGCATCGTCGCCGCGGCGATCGCCGACCTGACGCATCAGCGGGTGGAGCAGGGCGCCAGCACGATCACCCAGCAGCTCGTCAAGCGGATGTTCGTCGGGAGCGCGAACTCGATAGAACGCAAGGTCCGGGAGGCGACCCTGGCGCTCGAGATCGAGCGTCGCTTCTCCAAGAACGACATCCTGACCCTCTACCTCAACCAGATCTTCTACGGGCATGAGGCCTACGGCGTGGAGGCGGCGTCCCAAACCTATTTCGCCAAGTCGGCAAAGGACCTCGACATCGCCCAGGCCGCCATGATCGCCGGCATCCCGAATGCTCCCTCGGACTTCGACCCGTACAACCCGGCGACCGCGGCGCAGGCGAAGGCCCGCCAGGAGCTGGTGCTGCGCGACATGCTCCGTGACCACTACATCAGCCAGCTGGAGTACGACAAGGCGGTTAAGGAAACGCTGAAGTACCAGGACGGGAGCATCCAGAGAGACCTGAAGGCCCCCTGGTTCGTCGACTACGTGCTCCGGCAGCTGAGCAAGCAGTACGGAGACGCCGTGGTCGCGGGCGGCGGCCTCCGGGTCACGACCACGCTCGACTACAACCTGCAGCTGATTGCCGAGCAGGCGGTCAACGCCAATGTGAACCGGCCTGACCTGAAGGCGCGCAACGTCAACAACGGTGCCGCGGAGGTGATCGACCCCAGCACTGGCCAGGTGCTCGCCATGGTCGGCAGCGCGAACTACTATGACCAGGGGATTGGCGGCCAGTACAACGTCATCACGGACGGGCAGGGTCGGCAGCCGGGCTCCTCTTTCAAGATCTACGTGTACGCGACGGCACTGGCCAACGGCTATGCGCCGTCGAACCTGATCCTTGACAAGCAGGGTCCGATCGACGGCCATCCCTTCGTTGACTGGGATCATCGCGACGAAGGGGTCATCACGATCCGGCGCGCGCTGGTGGAGTCGCGCAACATTCCGGCCATCCAGCTGCTGAAGCAGCTGGGCTACGACCGCGTCTTCCAGACGGCCCGCATGATGGGCCTGACGAACTCGAACCTGACGCCGGAGCGCGGGCTCGCGCAGGCGATCGGCGCCACTGAGGTCGTGCCCATGCAGCACTTCAACGCCTACGGCGTGCTGGCCTCAGGCGGGATCTACCACGATCCGACGGTCATCCTCAAGGTGGTCGACAGCCAGGGCAAGGTGTTGCAGGAATGGAAGCCGAACGCGGGCGTTCGAGTGCTGCCGGCCCAGGTCGCCTACATGATCAGTGACATCCTCCGTCCCGTAGGGGCGGCGCTCAACATCCGGCGGCCCTACGCGGCCAAGACCGGGACCACCGAGAACTGGCGCGACTCCTGGCTGATCGGCTATAGCCCGGACATTGTCGTCGGTGCCTGGATGGGGCACACCTGTGCGGGTGGCTGTCCGGCCAACGTGAACTCCAACCTCAACGTGGTCTGGGGAGTTCAGGGCGCCGGGCTGATCTTCAAGGACATCTTCAACGCCTATGAAGCGAACAAGCCAGTGAGGGACTTCCCGGTGCCGGACGGCCTCAAGAAAGTCAGCGTGTGCGCGGCCAGTGGGTTGCTGGCCACGCCCAACTGCGCGGGCCAGACGATTGCGGACTGGTTCATCGCGGGCACCGCGCCGACTCGGGAGGACGACTGGTATCACTCCCTCCGCGTCTGCACCACCGACGGACTGCTCGCCACCTCAGACATTCCAGCCAACCTTACGGCGGTAAAGACCTTCGTGAGCTATCCCCCCGGATATCCGGAGGACATGAAGGACAAGAACGCCCCCCAGCCGCCCACGCAGAACTGCCAGCTGTTTACGGAAACCATCCCGCCGACGCTGACAGTGGTGCAGACGCCGCAGGCAGACGGTAGCGTGCTGGTCACCGCCACCGCCACCGACGATGAAGCGATCAAGGAAGTCGACTTCTTCCTCGATGGAGCCGGTAAGCCGACCCGGTTGACCCAGGCGCCCTACACCTTCGTGATCAAAGGCTCCTCGGGCAGTACGCACACGCTTACCATTCAGGCCTACGACTACAACCCCAACAACGCCCCGGCGGTCCAGTCGATCACCGTCACCCTCCCTTAGACACCGAACGGCTGCCGATCACCGCGAATCGATAGGGCAGGTCGACCGCGCGCGAGATGCCGATCCTGCGCGAGATGGCCACCTCAGGATCCGGGACCGGTAAGCCGGCGGCAAGGCCAAGCGGCCCACGAGTGAAGTCGCGACCGTTGTCCTCGAGCGTCAGGCCGAACGCTCGGCCAATCTTTCCTGGACCGCTCAGCATCCGGATCTCCGGGCCACGGTCGCCGCGGGCGCGCATGATCTCGACCCCGGCAAGCGGTTCCAGGGCCCGAAAGAGCACCGCGCCGGCGGTGCCCGAAACGTCCGCGGTGACGTTGAGGCAGTAATGCATCCCGTAGGTGAAATAGACGTAGGCGTGGCCGGCGGGGCCGAACATCACGGCATTACGGGTGGTGCGCCCGCGGAAGGCGTGCGATGCCGGATCGGCCTCGCCCGTGTAGGCCTCGGTCTCGACGATGCGGCCGGCCAGCAGGCCGCCGGGGGCCTTGTAGAAGAGAACCCGCCCGAGCAAGTCCCGGGCCAGCACCACCGGGTCTCGGACAAAGAACCGGCGCGGCAGACGGGGTGCCGTCAGGACCATGCCTGCTTGCTTAGCAGATTTCGGAGGACGCCGCGCGAGCCGTCGCTAGTGACTCAGGAGCTGCGTGAAGTAGCTGCTGATGCTGCTCGGCAGCACGAGCGAGAAGACCGCGCGCGTGAGTGGCTCGAAGGCATAGAAGTGCGGAGCCAGCAGCGAATTATTGAACCAGTCCTGGGCCGTGATGAATGCCGGTGGGTAGGCGTAGCCGCCCGGCAGCCTGGCATTGACCAGGCCAACGCCGACGATCAACATGACGGTGGTCTCGAACGCGCCAACCACCGCGCCCGCCAGCAGCCCGGTGACTCGATCGAATGCCGGCGCGATCATGGCATCGAGGTAGCGCTGATAGACCGCGCCGAGCACCTCGAAGAGGATGATCGCCGCGCTCACGATCACGGAGTAGGTGATGACGTGCGCCCAGAGCGCGGAGGTGATGCCAAAGCTGGTGGCGATATACGTGGAGGTGTTCGCGCTGGTCAGGGTGGCCGCACCGACGCCGGCGAAGAGTCCGCAAAAGGCAACGATCCGCCGCACCAGCCCGAACGCCCAGCCGAGGCAGATGTTGACAAACAGGATGGAAACGATGATCAGGTCCAGGAAGTCCATCAGGACCGCACCTCGGCCGCAAACCGCTCTCTGAGGCCGTCGATGATGCGTTGCTGGATGGCCGCGACCTCTTCGTTCGTGAGGGTCCGGTCATCGGCCTGGAAGTACAGACGGAACGACAGGCTGCGGGCACCAGCCTCCAGCTGGGGCCCCTGGTATTCACTCACCATAGAGATGTCCCGCAGCGTGTAACCGCCCCGCTGGCGGATAACTTGCAGGACGTCACCACCCGCGATCTTGCCCCGAATCACGACTGTAAGGTCCCGCCGGACCCCCGGAAAACGGGGTAGCGACTGGGCTTGTGGCGTCCGCTGGCCGCCGGCCGAAAACCGGTCGAAGAGGACCTCGGCAACCACCGCGCGGCCGGGCAGGCCGAGTTGG
>DATNNA010000026.1:0-4559 GCA_035602075.1 Binatus sp. (SeqCode)
GCGGATCGACGTGCGGAGCAGGTCAACCTGGGCGAATGGATCCGATTCTCCCGATAGCAGCAGCACCGGGCATTCGATCTTCGGCCAATGCTCGGTGCGAAGATCCTCCGGATGGCCGGGCCGATGCAGCGGGTAGCTCAAGAGGATCAGGGCCGCGTAGCGCACCTCGACCGCCGCCATGCTGGCCACACGACCACCGTACGAATGCCCACCCGCGATCGCGCCCGCAGGAACTTTTTCGATGAAAACGGGCACCGCCCGCTCGGCTTTGGACTTGGGTAAATCGATCGCCGTCGCTGTCAGCCTGCGCGCCTGCAGGGCTTTGACGTAGGGGCGCATGCTCGTGGCGTCGCCCGATGCGCCGTGGGCCAGGTAAATGGCGGGAACGCTGGATGCCCGGGTTGGCACTCGCTAACATTAATGTTGCGAGTGATGGCACGCGTCCTGCTCGTCGAGGACGAGCCCAACATCGCGTCGATCATCGTCTTCAAGCTGAAGCGGGAAGGGCACGAGGTGCGGTGGGAGGCCAGCGCCCTTGCCGTGCCGGCCGCCGCTGAAGCGATCAAACCCGAACTCGTTTTGCTGGACTCGAGCCTCCCGGATGGCGATCCGTTTATCCTCCTCAGCATGCTCGCCGAGCGCGGCCCGGTCGTGATGATGACCGAGTTCCGTGACACCGAGACGCCACCGCGGGCCCGTGCCGCCGGCGCCGTGGCCACGGTGGAGAAGCCCTTCAAGCCAACCCAGCTGGCGCGGCTGGTCGCGCAGCTCGTGCCGGCCCCCGCCGCCGGGCGGCCATGATGACGGTCCTGGCGCGCAAGCAGGGCGCCGCCCTCGTGATCCGAGACCGTGCCCTGGGCATCTTCACCGACAAGGGCTTCACGCCCGTCGATTTCAAGGTCGAGCTCGCCATGAAGCTCGCCACCCGACTGAAGTACACGCCGGTGCTGCCGGCGCAGGAGATGGAGGAGCCCGAGCTGTTGCGCTTCCTCACCGAATAAGCCGAGCGTAGGACCGGTCGCCGCCGGACGTTGTTTTAATCGCGATGACTCCGGAAATCGAGCGCCTGCTCGACAGCGGCAGGCTGGCCGAGGCGGAGGGGAACGTCCGTGAAGCGCTCGTTCGTTTCGAGGCAGCGGTCAAGCTGGCGGGCGGCGAGGCTGTTCCACGGCTACGGCTGGGGACGCTCTGTCATCGGATCCGGGATTATGCGCGGGCTCGTGAGGCGCTCGAAGAAGCGGCTCGCCTCGACCCAGACAATGCGGAGGTGGCCTTCCGTCTCGGCCTGACCTGCGATGCGCTGGGTGATCGAGAGCAGGCCCGGACCGCATTCACGAGCTCGATGATGCTCGCACCCAGCGCCTGGCAAACCTGGTTTCTGATCGGCCGGGACCACCGTGAACTGGGACACGCCGAGGTTGCACGACTCGCGTACCGCCGCGCGCTGGATGCGGCGCCCGACGCGCCCGAGGTGCTCTTCGAGCTCGGCACGTTGCTCTGGGAGATGGGGATGCATGACGATGGGTTCGCCTTCCTGGCGCGTGCGGTGGTGGCCTGTCCGGTCGATCCCGGGTACACGTTGCAGCTCGGCCTGGCCGAAATGGAGCGAAATAACCTGCTGGCGGCGCACCGGCTGCTGACGACGGCGAAGCATCTCGATCCCGCGGAACGGCGCATCGACCTCGCCCTGCAGGATCTCGCACTCCGAAGGAAGACGCCCCGCAAACGCAAGCGCGCCGCCTAAAAGTTGAGGGAAAAACAAAGGCCGCTTTTTAGGGCGGCCTATTGTGGGGAGGAGGGGGGCGGGAGGATTTCGAACCTGAGCGCAGCCTATCAGCGCCGCATTACGGCGCTGCTAACCGTTACGCGCCCTGGCGGGCTCCGGCGTCGGCCCAGCGCGGGGTCGCAACGTCGGCCGTAAGAACCTGCTCCTGCGCCAGGATTCGTCGCAGGATGGCGACCGACGAGGCGTAGGTGGAATCCAGACCGTAGTAGGAGAGACCGCGCGCGCCAAGCGTGCGGGCCTGGGTGTACGGCGTGTCAGAGGCGTAGTGGAGCACACCGAAGTCGAACGGCAGTTTCGTGAAGTTGATGTTCTCGCGCATCGGGTAGCGTGAGGATTCGGCAGCCTCGTAGAGGGCGTTGAGGTACGGACCGGCCTCCATTTCGACCACCGTAAAGCTCTCCCGGTGATAGAAGTCGAGATAACCGCGGTTCTGCAGGAACGTGCCACGAACCGTCACCGCGCGCTGGTTGTCCAAGGCTGCGCCGTACACGAGAAAGGGCGCCACGCTGTTGAAACTGAAACAGTTGTCCAGCCAGTAGGTGTTTTCCGAGTGCTCCTCGTAGACGACGTTCGAGATCATGATGTCGCCAATGCTGCCGTTGAGGGTGGCCGCCTTGCCGAGCACATAGACGCCGCGTAGCGTGCCGGTGCTCTCCGCCACCTCGCGCAGGACGTTGTACGCGCCCAGCCCGAGTGGATAGTTGACGTTGATCAGGACGGCCGGGCTGCGCTCCAATCGATCCGGCGGCGGACTCCCCAACCGCGGATCGAGGTCGGCCGCGACGAGACGGTCGAGAATGATCACCTGCGCGGCCACGTCGAGGCCCGCATGGCTCGGAAGGAAAAAGATGCCGCGCTCCTCTTCCTCGGCGGTGCGGAGCGCCCGCCGCCCCTCCGCCTCGGGAGACTGCCCGTAATAGGAGCGCGCCGCGTAATAGAGGAAGTTGTCCCAGTTGCCACGCGACTGACCCTGCCGGAGCTTGCGGAGCTCGGGAACCAGTTCCAGATTATTGCTGCGTTCGATGAACTCCACGATTTCGCCCTGGTGGCGCCGCGCGGAGCCACTCAACAAGTTCACCAGACTGTGGGTGTTGCTCGAGACGAAGTAGACGGGCCGGTCGCCTACGCCCTCGCGTTGCATCAAGGACTCGATCGGCTGCCACCAGCGACGGGTGGCCTTGATGTAACCGATCTGAGTTCCGCCCAGCATGCGGACCCGGAAGTCCTTTTCGTCGGTCTGGATTCGGCGCAGGGGCTCGAGGAGGTCGCCCCAGATTTCCACCAGCCGCAGCGCGTCGTCCTCCGAAATCCCCATTCGCTGCAGCACCTGGAACTGGTCGCTCACCGTCTTAGCGCGACTGAGGTCTTCGGCGTTCAGCAGAGCGTGGAGCTTGTTCCATTCGATCTGGAGCGCAACCAGTTGCGGGATGACGTCGTCGATGTCGGATGGACTCGCGATGTAAACGGCCAGCGTCTCCTTACCGTCGAAGTAGTAGCGCCGGCGTCGCCCCGGCGCGCTCTGCATCTCCCACTTCTCCACATCGACATCGAGCAGCCGTTTGAAGACGTCAGCCGATTGTCCGAGGACGATTCGCCGGACGGCGGTGATCGAGGGAGGCAGGCGCCGTAGCGCGTAGATCAGGGCGCCGGTGTCCGGCTCCGCCGAGCCGGCTTTGGGGTGCAGGCTCGATCGCATCCCGATATGGGATTGCTCGAGCACCTTCAGCTTGGTCTCACCCGAACTTCGCAGCAGGGTGCCGTAGGTCCGGGTATAGAGCTCGACCGCGTCCCGGCCCGGCCCGCGATCGGGGTCGGCGTCGATGAAGGCCATTGTGGGTATTATCCCGCTCATTTTCGAAAGCCTGCCGGTGACCGAGCGTCGCTTGTTTACATGTTTTAACGAAAGTTATTTGCTGCTTGCTGGAAGCGGCTCGTACCGTGGGCGCTGACCTAACAACCTGCAAGCGTCGGAGGTACCAGCCTGAGAATCTACGAAGCGATCCAAACCGAGACTCAACGCACGACGCTGCGAGTAATCGCGACCCGGGCCGAGGACGCCAAGCGCAAGCTCAGCCTTTATGCGCTGGACCGCATCCTTTGGGCACTGGAAGAGATGAACCTGGCCGAGCGCACCAAAGTGCCGGGCGACGTCGTCGAGCAGCTGCTCGCGTTTGGCGTTCCCTATAGCGCTGACGTCAAAATCCCCGACCTGATCGAGCTCGTCTTCACCGCCCAGGAACAGTTCATGAACGTCGAGCCCGACGAGATCAACCGGGTCCCCACGATCGAGGAGTTGGAAGCCTACTTCGAACAGTCGCGCGTCGCCTGAGATAGCGCACCACTCGTCTTCTGAACGGCGCCGCCCGAGAGACTCGGGCGATCTTCTCCCCGCTTTCCCACGCCGGAGCGGGGCCCCTTTCGCCGCATCCTATAATGCGGTCACCTTTTGGGGGAGGTGATGCGGGCCAAGCGTCCTACAAGTTAAGAACGACCGACAGGTGGCTCGAGGAGAGCTGAAAAGGGAAGCCGGTGCGAATCCGGCGCGAACCCGTCACTGTAACCGAGGAGCCGTGGGCGAGATCCACCGAGGCCGTGCCTTGGGAAGGAGCCCAGCGGCAATGATCCGGAGCCAGGAGACCTGCCTGTCGGGGACCAACGACCCTCTTCGAGGCTGAGAGGGAGGTGCCAGGCATCTTCACGATCGGCCTCCAGCTGCGCATTCACTGCTCTGGAGGACACCATGAAACGACAACTTGCTGCGCTGGCAGCCGCC
>DATNNA010000027.1:0-2763 GCA_035602075.1 Binatus sp. (SeqCode)
GCTTCGACGGCCATCAATTTTCAGCCTACCAGTCTTCCAAGAAAGATCGCCCGTGATTTGTCATGGTTTCGAAAGGCGGTCACCTCCATGCTGGCTCCATTGCAACGCAGAAGGAGGTGAAAGAAATGAACCCAATCAGAAGGATTCTCGTCGGCGCCGCGGTCGCGGGCTCGCTGTTGACGGGCGGTGTCGTCGGCGCCGCGATTGCCGGGCCGTTGGGGGCCAGCGCGGCCACGACGACGAATGTCGCCGCGACGGCCGCCACGCCGAGCGCGGGCTCCGGCACCTTCGTGTCGAACGAAAACGCGACGCACGAGGCTGGAGAGAGTGCGGCGCGGGAGGCGCAGGAGAACGCGGGCCAGGTCCCGACCGTTCCCTAGCCGGCGCGTGATAACGACAATGGGGCCGGGATCAATCCCGGCCCCGGACTTTGTATCGTGTCATCAAATCGAAAGGATCCTGCTGCGAGACTGGGGACGGGTGAAAGGACGTTGAGTATGGCTCGGGTCGACCTTGTTCGTTCCGGCGCCCAACGAGTGGCCCTCGCGGCGACCGGCATCGTGGCAGCGCTCTACCTGCTGATCGCGGTTGCCGTCGTCCTGATCTTGACCCACAACCTCACCTCCAACGTCGACGGCACGCTCTCGTCATGGCTGACGTCGATGGCGAAAGCGCGTGGCGGCCCGACCCGTGGTTACCCGGGACCGCCAGGACAAACGCGCTTCGACGCCCCCGTCCTCTGGTGGACGTTTCATCCAGACGGCAACTATGCCGATAGCAGCGCCGAGGCCGCCAACATCAATCTTCCGGCGCCGTACAACCGCATCAAGGATCCACAAACGATCACCGTGTCCGGCGTCGACCTGCGCGTGATGGGCGGACTGACCTCAGACGACTGGACCGTCGTCGGCCAGTCGATGAACAGCGTCTATCAGGCAAGAGGCAACCTGATCCAGGCCGAACTCCTGATTGGACCGGTGCTGTTACTCGTGGTCTTTCTGGGCGCGCTGACCATCGGTCGCCGGGTGGCCGCGCCGATCGAGCAGGCACGCCGGCGGCAGATGGACTTCACCGCTAATGCGTCACACGAGCTCCGCACGCCGCTGGCGGTCATCCAGGCGCAAACGTCGCTGGCTCTGTCGCAACCTCGCGATGAGGACTGGTACCAGCGTGCCTTCACGCGTGTCAACCAGGAGAGCCAGCGCATGCGCCGCCTCGTCGATGATCTGCTTTGGCTGGCGCGCTTCGAGGCCATGCCGCACGCGGGGCGAGCGGAACCGGTCGATGTCGGCGTGATGGCCCAGCAGGCCGTGGATCGGTTTGCTGCCGTGGCCGAAGCCCGCCACCAGCGGCTGAGCGTCCGGCTCAGCGGGGATTCGCATGTCATCGCCGCCTCGCCGGAATGGCTGGATCATCTGATCGGCGTGTTGCTCGACAACGCATGCAAATACACGCCGGAGCAGGGCTCGATCGATGTTCGGGTCGCTGCGGAAAGCAACCGCATCAAGCTGGTCGTCGATGACTCCGGGCCGGGCATTCCGGTGGACCAGCGGTCCGGGATCTTCGATCGGTTCCGGCGGGCGACGGACCAGGCGGGCGGCGCCGGGCTCGGGCTCGCGATCGCCGACGCCGTCGTCCGCGCGACCAACGGCCGCTGGGAGGTCGGGACGTCGGCGGCAGGCGGCGCCAGTATGGCGGTGACCTGGCCCCGGCTGCTGGCTCGCCCGTCGGCTACGCGGGCGGCCGCATCGGAGACATCGCCGTCGCTGGCGCGGCTCGACGCCTAAGCCACACCCTGCGCTCCGCCGTAAGCGGGGGGAGGGAAAGAACGGCTGGCGTCACGAATTTGCAAGGTGCCCTCCCGCACCATGCCCTTATGAACGCATTAACACCGATCCAACGGGACCGTGGGCTGCAGCGCCTGCGGCGGCTGACTTTCGGAGCGACCGCGGGCGCGCTGGCCGCGGTGGTCGGCGTCGGCTACGTCGCCGCTGCCTCATACGCCGGCAAGACATCATCCACTTCGTCCAGTACCGCCCTGAGTACGACGACGTCGACCACCACGACGACCAATTCGAGCTCGACGTCCAGCAGCAACAGCCTGCAGACGCCCACGCAGGCACCCACCACCGGCAGCAGCGGTAGCGGCACGGTGACCAGCGGCGGTTCGTGATGACTGTCGCGCTGAAGAGCTGGAAGGCGTTGGGCACATCAGTGCATGTTCTCGCCACCGACGCCAGCGGGCTTGGCCGCGCGACCACCGCCGTGAGCGAGGTCCTCGAGGATGTCGACACGGCCTACAGCCGGTTCCGCCAGGACAGCGAGCTGAGCCGCCTGAACGCGAGCCCAGGACGCGTGGTGCGCGTCAGCCCCCTCCTCGCCACCGCGATCGACGCGGCGCAGCGGGCGGCGCGGCTGACGGATGGGGCGGTCGATCCCACGATCGGCCAGGCCATCCGCGTGGCTGGGTACGACGATGATTTCTCACGAGTTGCCGCCCGAGACCCCCACCCTGCCCTCCCCCAGAGGGGGAGGGAAACGGAAGTGAGACTGCGTGCCTGGCGCGTCCCCGGGTGGAAGGCGATCGGTTTCGACCGGCGGTCGCGGGTCGTGCTGCTGCCGGACGGTGTCGAGCTCGACCTCGGCTCGACTGGAAAGGCGCTCGCCGCCGACCTCGCTGCCCGGGCAGCCCTGAACGCCGCGGGCGCCGGTGGTGTGCTCGTCAGTCTCGGGGGCGACATCGCCACGGCCGGCACGCCGCCG
>DATNNA010000028.1:0-4314 GCA_035602075.1 Binatus sp. (SeqCode)
GAAACCGGTGTCGGTGGAGCGAATGGAGGCGGACTGCCGCCTGATCCGCGACCTGGCCGCGGGCCGGGAAGTCGCCTACGACGGCGTCAACATCCGGCTGAAGTGGGCCGAGCACGAGCTTCCCATCTGGGTCGCGGGCTACGGGCCGAAGGCGTTGCGGGCGGCGGGCCGCGTGGCCGACGGGGTCATCATCCAGCTGGCCGATCCCGCCATCATCAAGTGGTGTCTCCAGTTTGTTCGGGAGGGCGCCGAGGAAGCGGGCCGGTCCTTCGACGACATCCAGATCCAGGCCGCCGCCCCGGCGTTCATCTCCGATGACATCGAGGCGGCGCGCGAGCAGGTGCGCTGGTTCCCGGCGCTGGTCTCCAACCATGTCGTCGACCTGTTGAAGCGTTACGACGCGAAAGACCTTCCCAAGGCGCTGACCGACTACATCAAGGCCCGTGACCACTATGACTACTCGGAGCACGCGCAGCGGGGCGCGGCTCACGCCGACTTCGTCCCGGACGATGTCATCGACCGGTTCTGCGTCATCGGCACGGTGGAGCAGAGCCGGAAGCGGATCGAGGAGCTGATCGACGTCGGGGTCGACCAGTTCAACCTCTACCTTATGGTCGACAAACCCGAGGCGGTCATCAAACAATACGGCGAGGCTATTATTCCGGCGTTCAGCTAGGAGGAGGCGACACAGTCATGGCAAAGGTGCGGGCGGCGCTCATCCAGGCGCACGCGAACATGCCCAAAGAGGAAGCGATCGTCAAGCACGAGGGCCTGATCGCGGAAGCGGCGGCCAAAGGTGCGCAAATCACGTGCCTTCAGGAGATCTTTTTCGGCCCCTATTTCTGCGCCGAGCAGGATCCCAAGTGGTACGACACCGCCGAGCGGGACGACGGGCCGACAGTGAAGCGGATGCAAGCGCTGGCGAAGAAGCACAAGATGGCGCTGGTCGTGCCTTTCTACGAGGAGGCGCAGACCGGCGTCTACTACAACACCGCGGTCCTGATCGAGAACGACGGCACCATGCTGGGCAAGTACCGGAAGACGCACATCCCCCACGTCGGCCCCTGTTTCTGGGAAAAGTTCTATTTCAAGCCCGGCAATCTCGGCTACCCGGTGTGGGACACCTCGGTCGGCCGGGTCGGCATCTTGATCTGCTACGACCGGCACTTTCCGGAGCCCGCCCGCGCCCTCGGGCTCAAGGGTGCCGAGCTCGTCTTCAACCCGTCGGCCACCGTCAAATCGCTGTCGCGCTATCTCTGGGAACTCGAGCAGCCCGCGCACGCGGTCGCCAACGGCTACTGGATCGGCGCCATCAACCGGGTCGGGGTGGAGAAGCCCCTCAACGAGGCGCAGTTCTACGGGTCGAGCTACTTCTGCGATCCGCGAGGCCGCATCATCGCCAGGGCATCGGAAACCGAAGATGAGGTGCTGGTCAGCGACCTCGACCTTGACATGAATCGGGAGGTGCGCAACACCTGGCAATTCCTGCGTGATCGCCGTCCCGAAAGTTACGAGGAGCTCGTCAAGGAGCTGCCATGAGGACATTGATCAAGAACGGCACCGTCGTGACGGCGAGCGATACCAACAAGACCGACGTGCTGATCGACGCCGAGAAGATTGTCGCGATTGGGAGCGGTCTGGCGGCCAATGCCGACCAGGTGATCGACGCAGAAAACCGCTACGTCATGCCGGGCGCGATCGACGTCCATACGCACATGGAGTTGCCCTTCGGGGGCACCTTCGCCTCCGATGACTTCGCCACCGGGACGGCCGCCGCCGCCTGGGGCGGGACGACGACGATCGTCGACTTCGCGGTCCAGACCTTTGGTCAGACGCTGCGCCAGGGCCTCGACCAGTGGCACAAGAAGGCCGAGGGCAAGGCACACATCGATTACGGCTTTCACATGATCGTGCGCGAGATCAACGACTCCATCCTCAAGGAGATGGACGCGCTGGTCAACGAGGGGGTCCCATCGTTCAAGCTCTTCATGGCCTACCCGGGCGTCTTCATGCTCGACGACGCCGCGATCTTCCGGGCCATGGGCCGCACGGCGACGAACGGCGGGTTGATCATGATGCATGCCGAGAACGGTGGCGCGATCGATGTCCTGGTGAAGCGCTACCTGGCGGAGGGCAAGGGTGATCCGATCAACCACGGGCTCACCCGGCCGGCCAGCATGGAGGGAGAGGCCACCGGACGTGCCATTGCGCTCGCCCGGCTGGCGGAGGTCGCCGTCTACATCGTGCACCTCAGCTCCAAAGAGGCGCTCGACGCCGTCCGCGAGGCGCGCGACGACGGTGCCGCCACGTTTGCCGAGACCTGCCCGCAGTACCTCTACCTGACCCTGGACGACCTCGGCCGTCCCGGCTTCGAGGGCGCGAAATACGTCTGCTCACCGCCCCTGCGGCCGGCGTCCCATCACGACGAGCTCTGGAAGGGCCTGCTGCAGGACGACCTGCAACTGGTCGCGACCGACCACTGTCCCTTCCATTTCAAAGGCCAGAAGGAGATGGGGCGCGGCGACTTCTCCAAGATCCCCAACGGCCTGCCCGGGGTGGAAGACCGCTTTTCGTTGATCTTCCACGGGGGCGTGAATTCCGGCCGGATCACGCTCAACCGCTTCGTCGAGCTGGTGGCGACCGCGCCTGCCAAGATGTTCGGACTCTTCCCGCGCAAAGGCACGATCGCCCCTGGGAGCGACGCCGATATCGTGATCTTCAATCCGAGGGTGGAACGAACGCTCTCGGCGAAAACCCATCACATGAACGTGGACTACAGTTGCTACGAGGGCATGACGGTAAAAGGGCTGCCGGAGGTCGTGATGCAGCGCGGCAACGTCCTGGTCCGTGATGGAAAATTCCAGGGCGTCAAGGGCGCCGGGCAGTTCCTTCGGCGCTCGCCATTTCACGGGGTGCCGGCCAGTGAGCCAAGCCCGGTAGGAGCCAGATCATGATCGCGACCAAGAACGTCCAGAGCTTTATCGGCGGCAAGTTCCGCGATTCGCGGTCGGAAAAGACCGATCCGATTCCGAACCCGGCGACCGGAGAGACGATCGCCAGTCTTCCGCATTCGACCCGCGAGGAGATCAACGAGGCAGTCGCCGCGGCCAAGAAGGCATTCCCCGCTTGGAGCGAAACCCCGGTACCGGAGCGCGCGCAGGTGATGTTCCGCTTCAAAGCGCTCTTCGACAAGCACATCGACGAGCTCTCCGCGATCGTCACCCAGGAGAACGGCAAGACGCTCGACGAGTCCCGCGGCGAGGTCAAGCGGGCGATCGAAGTCATCGACTTCGCCTGCGGCGCGCCCACGCTGATGATGGGGCAGAACCTCGACCAGATCGCCAAGGGTATCGACGAGGAGCTGACGCGCTTCCCGGTCGGCGTCGTCGCCGGGATCACGCCCTTCAACTTTCCCAACATGGTGCCCATGTGGATGATTCCGGTCGCCATCGTGACGGGGAACACCTTCGTCCTCAAGCCGTCCCAGCTAACGCCCCTCTCGGCGATGCGAATCGCCGAGCTACTCGAGGAGGCCGGCCTGCCGGAGGGCGTCTTCAACGTCGTGCACGGGGCGAACGACGCCGTCAACCAGTTGCTCACCCACCCGGACGTCTCGGCGATCTCGTTCGTCGGCTCGGCGACGGTCGCCGCCTATATCTACGCCACGGCGGCGGCGAACGGCAAGCGGGTGCAGGCGCTCGGCGGCGCCAAGAATCACATCCTGGTGATGGACGATGCCGACATCGAACTCTCGGCGCCACACGTCATCTCCTCGGCGTTCGGGAACGCCGGCCAGCGCTGCCTCGCGGGCAGCGTGGCGGTTGGCGTCGGCAAGATCGGCGATGCCCTGGTGCGGGAGCTTGCCGCTGACGCCGCAAAGCTGAAGGTAGGTCCCGGCACCGATCCAAAAACGACCCTGGGCCCGGTGATCCGAGGCGAGCGCAAGAAGAAGCTGATCGATTACATCGACGGCGCCCAGTCGGAGGGAGCGCAGCTCGTCTCCGATGGGCGGCAGGTGGACCAGAAGGACGGCTTCTTCCTCGGGCCGACCATCTTCGACCGCGTCACGCCCAACATGAAGATCTGGAAGGACGAGCTGTTCGGGCCGGTGCTCGCCGTGATGCGGGCGAGCGACATTGACGAGGCGTTGAAACTGCTCAATGCCAGCACCTACGGCAACATGGCTTCGATCTTTACCGGTTCCGGGAAGTATGCCCGGGAGTTCAAGCGCCGAGCGCAGGCCGGCATGTTGGGGGTCAATATCGGGGTGGCGGCTCCGATGGCGTTCTTGCCCTTCTCTGGCTTGAAGAATTC
>DATNNA010000029.1:0-2424 GCA_035602075.1 Binatus sp. (SeqCode)
GTCGAGTCGGTCGACGGGTCCGGCCTGATCGACCTGACATCGGCATCGCCGATCCCGCTGCCAATGGGCGCGACCGGCTTTGCCTGGTCGTCGAAGGGCGATTTGGCCTTCGTCGTGCCGCAGTCGTCCGGGACCTATCTCTACATCGCGGCCGGCGGGAAGAACGCGCAACGGATCGCGAGCAGTCCCAGCGGGCAGAACTGGTCTGACCTGAACTGGGCTCCCGACGGCGCTTCACTCATGCTGACGAGCAAGCCGGTGGGCGCAAGCAGCTCCGCGTCCCGACTGATGCTGATCAACGCGGATGGCAGCGCACTGACCCCCTTCGCCTCTCAGCAGGAATATTCGAGCCCCCACTGGTCGTCCCTGGGCGACCATGTTCTCTTTACCCGGCAGGACGAGGCCGGCGGTCGAGCGTTCTGGACCGCCGACACCGCGCCCACGGAAGTCGACGCCGCCGAAAAGCAGGCCATGGCCGAAGTCGAGAAGTTCATGCGGGCTCGCCTCCAGGGAGATAGCGCGGCGGCGAAGGACGGCCTCGATGCCGCCGGACTGAGCGCCTACCAGGGCGGCGCGTCCTCGCTGCTCAGCCCCACGGGCACCAAGTTCGACCGATACTATCCGGTGACCGTCCAGCAGACCGGCTCCAATCCCAACAAGTTCCTCGTCGGTCTACGGATCTTCGTCTCACGCTCCGGCGTGCAGCGGAGCTTCTTCGAGGAGCAGCTCACCCTGGTCCTCAGGGATCAGCGCTACCTGGTCGACGCCGTCAGCTCGACGCCCGCGGTGCAGCTGGGCCACGGCCCGACGGTCGTGTCCTACGACGTCGCGCCGACCTCAGCCGGCTATCAGGTTCGGGTCAGGTTCGACGCCGACGTACGGCCGGAAACCGTGACAACCGGCACCATCCAGGTCAAGGACGCCGACGGCAAGCCGATCATCGCCCAGATCACGTTTGATCCTGACACCCACACGGCGACTTTGATGCTGACCTTGCATCCCGGGAGCACCTACCAGCTGGTGGTGACGACTGGCGTGACCGACATCAACGGCGTCACCATGGCCGAGGAGTATCACGCCCAGGTGACCGGCCGCTAAACCTCGCCGCTGAGGATCGCGCCGGCGGCGATCGCGGCCGCCACCTCGCCCGCGCCATAGAGCGACTCAAAGGGCGAATGTTGCGCTTCGAACTCGCGGGTCTTTTCGAGCAGGCTCGGGTGATCCTGGATGAAACTGGTCGAAATCCGACCCTCGATGAAGTCCGGCTCTTCCAACAGGGCACGGTGGAAGGGGATGGTTGTCTTGGGCCCGGTGAGGACGAACTCCTGCAGGGCACGCCGCCCGCGACCAATGGCCGCCTCACGGTCGGCGGCCCAGACGATGAGTTTCAACAACAGCGAGTCGAAGTGCGGCGAGATTTCCTGGTGCGGCCGGATGCCGCTGTCGACCCGCACGCCCGGCCCGCTCGCCGGCGCATAACGCTGGACTCGGCGCGGCGTCGGCATGAAGTTGCGCAAGGGGTCCTCGGCGTTGATCCGGAACTCGATGGCATGCCCGCGCGGCTCCGGATACCCACCCGCCGGGATCCGCTCACCACGAGCGACGCGGATTTGCTCGCGCACCAGGTCGATCCCCAGGACAGACTCCGTCACCGGATGCTCGACCTGGAGCCGCGTGTTCATCTCGAGAAAATAGAACTCCTCGTTCGAGACGATGAACTCGATCGTTCCGGCGTTGCGGTAGCCGACCGCCGCGGCCGCTTTGATAGCGGCCTCGGCCATGGCGCGCCGCCGCGCTGGGGTGAGACCGACCGCCGGCGTCTCCTCGAGCAACTTCTGGTGGCGCCGCTGGATCGAGCATTCGCGCTCGCCCAGGGCAACGGTCGTTCCGTGGTCGTCCGCAAGAATCTGCATCTCGATGTGGCGCGGATGTTCGAGATATCGCTCGAGGTAGACGTCGGGGCTGCCGAATGAGCTCTGCGCCGCGCGGCGGCATGCTTCGAACGCCGCGGGGAGATCCTCGGCCCCCTTCGCGACCCGCATGCCGATGCCGCCCCCGCCGGCGGCGGCCTTGACCATGACCGGGTAGCCGATCCTTTTCGCCGCCGTGATAGCGGCGGCTTCGTCGGCAAGGGCGGCGGTTCCGGGCACCACGGGGACGCCGGCGGCGACCATCCGGCGACGGGCCTCAACCTTGTCCCCCATCGCCCGCATGCTGGTCGCCGGCGGACCGATGAAGGTCAGGCCGTTCTTCGAGCATGCCTCGGGGAAGGCGGGATTCTCGGAGAGGAAGCCATAGCCCGGATGGATCGCATCGGCGCCGTGTTCGCGCGCCACTCGTACCAGCTGCTCGATATCGAGATACGCCTGCCGAGGCGTTTGAGCATTCAGCACCACGCGCTCATCGGCGAAGAAGGCGTGGGGG
>DATNNA010000030.1:0-2433 GCA_035602075.1 Binatus sp. (SeqCode)
GCGACTACGCGGTGCTGCGCGGCGACCCGTCTGATGGGCTTCCCGGCGTGCCCGGCGTGGGGGAGAAGACGGCCGCCCAGCTGGTACGTCGATTCAAGGATCTCGACGGCATCATCGCCAGCGGCAAGCTCGGCGACGCCGCCAACGCGTACATCGAGCGCGCGCGTCGGGTCGGCGTCCCGGTCAGTATCGCTCCTCTGTCAAAGCCGAAGGGGACGCGGCCGGCCACACCCCAGGATCCGCAAGCGTTGGCAAAACTGGCGGAGACCTACGGCGTTGGCGCATCCATCGACCGACTGGTCCGCGCCCTGGCCGGACCGCCGGCCGCCGTCCGCGCGCGTTCGAGTTAGGGTGGGCGTGACGGACCGGGATGCTCGCCGCGGTCCGCTCGCGTTTCTGCTCGATCCGGTCGCGCTGCAGCGCCTCGAAGGCGGAATGTTGCTCGCGCTGTCGCTGCTGCTGTTCTGGAAGTATTCCGGTGCCTGGCTGCTATACGCCCTGCTCATCCTTGCCCCAGACGTCTTCATGCTTGGCTACCTGCGCGGTCCGCGGGTTGGGGCCGCGATTTACAACCTCGGTCACACCTGGCTGCTGCCTGGGCTCATCGGAATCGTCGGGATTCTGGCTAGCGCGAGCGCGGACGTGCCGATCGCACTGATCTGGTTCGGCCATATCGGCGTCGATCGGCTCCTGGGTTATGGCCTCAAGCTACCGACCAGCTTTCAAGACACGCATCTGGGACGCATCGGCCGGAATCGCTGATAGGCTTGGGTCGTGATCGATCCCAAGCACCGCGTCACGATCGAATACTGCGTTCCTTGAAACTACCTGGAGCAGGCCGTCGGTCTGGCGGCTGAGATCCTCGGGGCCTGGGCGCCCATCATGATTGACGTGTCGCTCCGCACGGGGAGCAAAGGGCGCTTCGAGGTGACACTGGACGACCAGCTGATCTTCAGCAAGGTCAAACTGCATCGTTTCCCCAATCGCGGTGAGATCCTCAAGCTGGCCGAGCCCGTGCTGGGGCCGCCGATCGCCTGGCGCTAGCGCACAATTCACTGGTTCGCCGTCCACTTCCGTACCTGCTCGCGCTGGTGCTGGCGGCCGCTGCCTTTCAGTACTTCCGCCCGCTGCCGGTGACCGCCGCGACCTCCGTCGTCCCGGCGGTGGAGCGTCTTGGAACCGCGCCCGCGTTGCCATGGCCGGCGCAGGGCAAGGCGGCGCTCTTCGTCGATGGCGTCGGCGAGGTCGGTAGTTTCGGCGGGCAATCGCCGGTGCCGATGGCCAGTACCGCCAAGATGATGACGGCGCTCCTCGTGCTGGAAGACCATCCGCTCGCGCTGAACGAACCCGGCCCCACGATCACCGTCACGCGAGCCGATGTCAACAACTTCTACGCCGAGCGAAACCAGGGCGAGTCCGTCCTTCCCGTCGTGGCGGGGGAGCAGCTCAGTGAATACCAGTTACTGCAGGGGCTGCTCCTGCCGTCGGCAAGCAACTTCGCTGAGATGCTCGCAACCTGGGACCTCGGCGGCGTGCCGGCCTTCGTCGCCCGAATGAACACGCGAGCGGCGGCGCTGGGCATGGGCGCGACCCATTACGCGGATGTCAGCGGCTTCTCCCCGTTGAGCGTCAGCACGCCGTCGGACCTGATCAAGCTCGGCCAGACCGCGATGCTGCTGCCGGTTCTCGCGCAGATCGTTGCTCAATCGCAGGCCACCCTGCCGGTCGCGGGCCTTATCCACAATCTCGATACCCTCCTCGGCCAGGGAGGCGTGGTTGGAATCAAGACCGGTCACACCGACCAGGCCGGCGGATGCTTCGTGATGGCGGCCGACGTGACGATCGACGGCCTTCCGGTGCGCGTGTACGGCGCGGTGATGGGGCAGCCCAATGATCTCGCGGGCGCGTTCAAGGCGAGCAGTGCGTTGTTGCAGGGGCTGGTCCCGGCGCTGCACACGCATTCAGTGGTCCATCGCGACGACGTGGTTGGCCGCTACCGGACACCATGGAATGAGGACGGGACGATCGTGGCGAGCCAATCGGTCACGTGGGTGCTGCTCGATGGGACCACGGTCTCGCGCCAGGTGAAGCTCGACGACCTGCCGGCCACCCTACCGGCAGGCACGCGGGTCGGCACCCTGTTCCTCGTCGCCGGCTCCCGCCAGGCGGAGGTTCCGTTGGTCACGGCAGGCTCGATCAATGGGCCCGATGCCGGCTGGCGCCTGACCCGCGGACCGTAGTTCCTGGTTATTCGCCCCAGGTCGGTGGCTTGAGATCGATGCCGTCGGGGATCCACAGCAAACCATCCGTCCGCCCGCGGCGGTCGTCGACGCCGTACTGCCAGACGATCTTGTCCGTCTTTGGATCGATCACGATCACCCGGTTGCGGAAGTCGTCATTGAGCGCGATCAGGCCGTTGCCGAGCTCGATCGC
>DATNNA010000031.1:0-4547 GCA_035602075.1 Binatus sp. (SeqCode)
CAAAGAGCCCGGGCGATGCCGTGCTGGACGGCACCTGCCTGGCCGGACATGCCGCCGCCATCGACCATGGCGCTGACGTTGAAGCGCTTACTGGTCTCGGTCAGCTTGAGGGGTTCGACCACGACCATCTCCAGCATCCGGCGGCCGAAGTACTGCAGTGGCGGCTTGTTATTCACCATGATCGTGCCTTCGCCTGGATAGAGGCGAACACGCGCGACCGCATTCTTGCGCCTTCCGGTGCCGTAGTAGTAGGTGGCGTTATCGGCCAATGACTTCGATATCTCCTTTACTTCCAAAGCGGATTGGCACCGGCTGCTGCGCCTTGTGCGGGTGCGCGTCCCCGACGTAGACCTTCAGTCGGCGAAGCTGCTCCTTGCCGAGCGTCCCATGCTGCAGCATCCCGGACACGGCATGCCGAAATGGGTAGGTTGGATGCTTGACGACCATGTCGCCATAGGCGCGCTTGCGAAGTCCGCCGGGATAGCCTGTATATCGCGTGTAGATCTTGTCGGTCGTCTTCTTTCCGGTCACCCGGATGCCTTTGACGTTGACGACGATGACGTGGTCGCCCGTGTTCAGGTGCGGGGTGTACATCGGCTTGTGCTTGCCGCGCAGCACCTTCGCCACGTTGGCGGCGAGCCGGCCAAGGGTCTGGCCACTGGCATCGACGATGTACCAGCCGGCCGTGATCTCCGACGGTTTGGCGCTGTAAGTCTTGCCGGGTATCGGCATCGGTCTAGTACTCCACCGCGACCTGCACCAACCCGTGGGCTGGAGCGAGGCGCAATCCCGTCGTCGACCCGCCGAGCAGGGCGTCGATCCATTCCACCGGCTGGCGCCGCCGACCCACGTCGACCAGCGCAGCGGCGATCCGGCGCACCATGCCGTAGAGAAAAGCGTCGGCGGCAACCGCGATCGTGACCCAGTCGCCGGCGCCGCTGACGTTCACCGCGTGAACATGGCGGACGGTGTGGCCACCGGGTCGCGGGCTCCGGCCGAACGCGCGGAAGTCGTGCTGCCCGGCGAGCCGGTCCCCGGCCGCCTGCATGGCGGCGACGTCGAGCGTGTCATGGAGGCCCCAGGCGTACTGGCGCTGATAGGCGCCCCGCGGGAGCGCTTGCCGGATCCGGTAGGCGTAGAGGCGGGCGCGCGCCGAGTAGCGGGCGTTGAACGTCTCATCGACGGCTTCGGCGCGCCGGACGGCAATGTCCGGAGCCAGGCGGGCATTCAAGGCGCCGGGCAGTTGCTCAACCGGAAAGTCGCGCTCGAGGCGAAAGTTCACTACCTGGCCCAGCGCGTGGACGCCGGCGTCGGTGCGCCCAGCGGCGGTCAGCACCGGCGACTCGCCGGTCAGGTTGTGGATGGCCTCGCGGAGCGCGGCTTCGACGGTCGGTGCGCCGGCCTGCGCCTGCCATCCGTGATAGCGCGTCCCTTCGTACTCGATGACCAGTTTGACGTTCATCGGTCGACGAGCTCTACCAGGACCATTGGCGCGCCGTCGCCCAGGCGGGGACCAATCTTCAGCACGCGGGTATAGCCTCCCGGGCGCTCTTTGATGCGCGGCATCAGCTTGGTGAAGAGTCGCTCGGTGACCTCTTTGTCTTCAACGACCCGGTCCACCGCGCGGCGGGCGCCGACGTTGTCGTCCTTGGCCGTCGTGATGACCTTCTCGACCCAGCGACGCAGCTCCTTGCCTTTGGCCTCGGTCGTTTCGATGCGGCCGTGGTCGAGCAGGGACGTGACCAGGTTACGGCTCATCGCCTTGCGATGCGCCGTGCTCCGGCTGAACTTGCGTCCCGCCTTTTGATGCCGCACCCGCCAGCTTGCCTTTAGACCAGGACCTTGGTCAGCTCTTCCGGCGTCAGGAAGCCACGCTGCACCAATTTTTCCTTGATCTCGTCCAAGGACTTGCGACCGAAGTTGCGCAGGCTGAGCAGATCTTCCTCGCGAAGGGCAACCAACTGGCCGACCTTGGTGATCTCGTTGGCCTTCAGGCAGTTGAGCGCGCGAACCGACAGGTCGAGGTCCTCGATCGGCACGTCCGCCAGCCGCGAGGAGAGGTCGTTCCCCTTCTGCTGCGGAACGTCGGCGTCCTTGATCCGCTCGGTGAAGCGGGTGAAGAGGCCCAGGTGCGACGTGAACTGCTTGGCCGCCTCACTGATCGCCTGGTCGGGGACGATGGTCCCGTCGGTCCAGACCTCGAGGATCAGCTTGTCCCAGTCCGTCTCCTGGCCGACACGGGTCTTCTCGATCAGGAAGTTCGCCTTCACCACCGGGCTGAAGATGGCGTCGATCGGAATCACGCCGATCGGCTGGCCTTCCTTCTTGTTGCGCTCGGCGGGCACATAGCCCTTGCCGCGCTCGACCGTCAGCTCCATGCGGAGCCGGCCCTTGTTGCTGTCAAGCGTGCAGATGTAGAGGTCGGGGTTGACGATCTCGACGTCACTCGGCGCCTGGATGTCGCCCGCCTTCACCTCGCGCGGGCCGGTCACGTCCAGTGTCAGACGAACGGGGTCGTCGCTGTAGGAGATCAGGTTCAGCCCCTTGAGGTTGAGGATGATCTCGGTGACGTCTTCCTTGACATACGGGATCGAGGAAAACTCGTGCGCCACGCCCTCGATCGAGACCGAGGTCACGGCAGCGCCCTTCAGCGTGGACAGCAGGACGCGGCGAAGCGCGTTGCCCAGCGTGGTGCCGAAGCCGGGCTCGAGCGGCTCGATCTCGAACTTTCCGTAGGTGGCGGAGTTCTCGATGCTTTTGACTTGGGGTTGGGCGATATCGATCATGGTTCTCCTTGAATGAATTAGTTCGTCAGCGCGAATAAAACTCGACGATCAGCTGCTCCTGGATGGTCTGATCCATGTCGTCGCGTCCAGGTTGCGCGGTGACTTTCGCGGTCATGGCGTCTTTGTCGAGGCTCAGCCAGGGAACGACGGGCCGCTGCTCGCCGGCGTCGAGGGCATTCTTGATGCGGTCGACCTCCTTGCTCTTTTCCTTGATCGCGATCACATCGCCGATGCGCACGGCATACGACGGGATGTTGACAAGCCGGCCGTTGACGGTGACGTGGCAGTGGGAGACGAGCTGGCGGGCGTCACGACGCGAGGCGGCAAAGCCGACCCGGTAGACGACGTTGTCCAGCCGCGTCTCGAGGAGGCGGAGCAGGTTCAGGCCGGTGACGCCGGCCATCTTCGCGGCGCGGTCGAAGTAGAGCCGAAACTGACCCTCGAGCAAGAAGTAGATGCGGCGCGCCCGCTGCTTGGCCCGTAGCTGGATCCCATAGTCGGACACCTTGCGGCGGCGGACCTGGGTGTGCATGCCGGGCGGCATCGCGCGACGGTCGAGGGTGCACTTCGTGAAGCACTTCTCCCCCTTGAGGAAAAGCTTGACGCCCTCGCGGCGGCAGTGGCGGCAGACCGGGCCTTCGTAGCGGGCCACTTAGACGCGCCTCCGCTTCGGTGGACGGCAGCCGTTGTGCGGGATCGGCGTGACGTCCGTGATGGCGGTGACCTCGAGACCCGCCGCCTGCAGGGAACGGATGGCGGCCTCGCGGCCGGCTCCCGGGCCCTTGACGAAGATCTCGATCTGCTTGAGGCCGTGCTCCATCGCGCGGCGCGCCGTCGCTTCGGCGGTGATCTGGGCGGCAAAAGGCGTACTCTTGCGCGATCCCTTGAAGCCCTGACTGCCGGCGCTGCCCCACGCGAGGACGTTGCCCTGGGCGTCGGTCAACGACACGACGGTGTTGTTGAAGGTGGACTGGATGTGCGCCTGCCCCACGGTGACGTGCTTCTTCTCGCGGCGGCGGGTGCGGACAACTTTCTTCTTTGGCATGAGTGTTACTTCTTTGCCTCGGCCTTCTTGCGCACGCCGACCGTCTTACGCGGACCGCGACGGGTGCGCGCATTAGTGCGGGTCCGCTGGCCCCGCACGGGAAGTCCGCGCCGGTGGCGCAGGCCGCGATAGGTCCCGATCTCCATCAGGCGCTTGATATTCAGCGCGATCTCGCGGCGAAGCTCACCTTCGACCTTGGCTTCCTTGTCCAGGACGTCGCGAAGGCGACCGATCTGCTCATCGTTCAGGTTCTTGACGCGCAGGTTCGGATCGACGTTCGCGATCGTCAACACCCGCTTGGCGATGTGGGGGCCGACCCCGAAGATATACGTCAGAGCTATTTCGACGCGCTTCTCGCGGGGAATATCAACGCCGGCAATTCGAGCCATCTACCCTCTTATCCCTGCCTCTGGTTGTGTTTCGGCGTCACGCAGATGACCCGCACCGCGCCGCCGCGCTTGATGACCTTGCACTTCGCACATATTTTCTTGACCGACGCTCGAACTTTCATTTCTCACTCCGCCTTTCTCACGATTCGACCGCGTCCCGGATCGAGCGCTGACACCTCGACGCGGACGCGGTCACCCGGGATCACCCGGAGAAACCGAAGCCGCGCGGCCGGCGCCACGTGAGCCACGATCCTGTGGCCGGTTTCGAGCTCGACACGGTAGAGCGCGTTGGGCATCGGCTCTACCACTCGTCCGACGACAATCCCC
>DATNNA010000032.1:0-4250 GCA_035602075.1 Binatus sp. (SeqCode)
CCGGAGCGGTCACGCCGATGGTCGCGCACGTGGGTCGGGCCGAGGATTCAGAACGGCTGGTCAGTCAGGTGATGGCGCGTTTCGGGCGCATCGACATCCTGGTGAACAACGCCGGAACCAATCCGCACTTTGGCCCCATCCTCGACGTCGAGCTCAGCGCCTGGGACAAGACGTTCGAGGTCAACTTACGGGGACCGTTGGTGCTCACCAAATTGGTTGTCGAAGCCTGGATGCGGGCGCACGGGGGCGCCATCGTCAACGTGGCCAGCATCGCCGGACTGCGGCCCGAGTTTGGGCTCGGCCCCTACGGAGTGACGAAGGCGGCGCTCATCATGCTGAGCCGTCAGCTCGCCACCGAGCTCGGGCCTCACGGTATCCGCGTCAACGCCGTCGCCCCGAGCATCGTCAAGACCGAATTCGCTGCCGCGCTCTGGGGAAACGAGGAGATCGCCCGGCGGGCTCTCGAGCGCAATCCGCTCGGCCGTTTCGCGACCGCTGACGAAGTGGCCTCTACCATCGCGTTCCTGGTTTCGGATGCGGCGTCGTACATCAACGGTGAGGTGCTTCCGATCGACGGCGGCGAATGACACAGAGCCGTAACGCGTTCGCTATTGCGAACGATTCGCAATAAGATATAGTTGGTGCTCGGATGGCGACGGCGCGCGCGGTTTTTCAAAGCTGGCGGACGACCTCGATGACTTCCGTCTCCTGGCGGTTGACCGGCCTCTTCGGCACTGTGGCGCTGCTGCACGTGGTGGGCTGGGGCGTGATGCTGTTCCTGGTCGCGCCGCGCTTTCCCGTCATGCTGGGCCTGGGAGGCCTGGCCTATGCCTACGGTCTGCGCCACGCCTTCGATGCCGACCACATCTCGGCGATCGACAATACGACGCGGAAGCTGCTGCAGGAAGGGAAGAAGCCGCTCGGCGTCGGGTTCTTCTTCTCGCTGGGTCACTCGACGGTTGTTTTCCTCATCGCCCTCGCCCTGGGCTTGGCCACCCAGTTCGTGGTCACGAACGTCGTGAGCGCCAATGGCCAATTGAAGAACCTCGGCGGGCTGATCGGCACCGGTGTGTCCGGGATCTTCCTGGTGCTGATCGGAATCCTCAACCTGATCATCCTGCTCGACATCATTCGATTGTTCCGGCGGATGAGGGCCGGCGAGTATGACCGCGATGCGCTCGAGCATCAGCTGGTCGCCGGTGGCTTGTTGACCCGTCTTTTCGGCCGGCTCTTCAAGTTGATCACCAGCAGCTGGCAGATGTACCTGGTCGGTTTCCTCTTCGGGTTGGGTTTCGATACCGCCTCCGAAATCTCTTTCCTGGCCATCTCGGCCGGCGCGGCAGCGCAGCGCATTCCGCTCTACGCGCTGATCTCCCTACCGCTGATCTTTGCCGCCGGGATGTCGCTGATGGACACCGCCGACGGGGCCTTCATGTCCCAGGCGTATTCGTGGGCCTTTTCCAACCCCGTACGGAAGGTCTTCTATAACCTGACGATCACGGCGCTCTCCGTGTTTGTGGCGCTCTTCGTTGGTCTGTTCGAGCTGAGCCAGCTCTTTGTGCAGCAGCTTGACCTTCGCGGTGGTGCGTGGGATTCGATCCGCGGGATGGACCTCGGTGTCATGGGATTTGTCATCGTCGGTGCGTTCGTCGCCACCTGGATCGGCGCCCTCCTGATCTACCGGGGCCTGCACGTCGAGGAACGCTGGTCTTCGGGACTCCGACACTGAGAAGACCCCCACCCCGACCCTCCTCCGCGGGCGGGGGAGGGGGATGAAAGCTACGCTGGGATGGTGATCATCCAGGCCATCCTGCAGGCGCTCGGCTCGGCCTTCGACATGCTCTGGGAGGTCTTCTGGCCGCTGGCGCTGGGCTTCATCCTGTCCTCCATCGTCCAGACGCTGGTCTCCCGCAACGCCGTCGCCCGCACCCTCGGCTCGGACTCGCCGCGCAGCCTGGGATTCGCCACACTTCTCGGGGCCGCGTCGTCGTCCTGCTCCTACGCCGCCGTGGCGATCGCGCGTTCGCTCTTCCTCAAGGGGGCCAGCTTTCCCGCGGCCATAGTATTTGAGTTCGCCTCGACCAACCTGGTCTTCGAACTGGGCCTGATCCTGCTGATCCTGCTGGGCTGGCCTTTCCTGGGCGCCGAATTCGCGGGCGGGATCTTGATGATCGTGATCCTGGCGCTGCTCTTTCGCTGGACCTTGCGCCAGCCGATGGTCGACGAGGCGCGACGGCACGCCCAGCGTGGCTTGCGCGGCCGGATGGAGGGCCATGCCGCAATGGACATGGCGATCACGGAGGGGCCCTTCCTGCGCCGCCTCTTCAGCGGGCGCGCCTTTACCGCGATCAGTCACAACTTCTGGATGGACGTGACCTCGGTATGGACCGATATCGGCCTCGGCCTGCTGATCGCCGGGGCGCTCGCCGTCTGGGTGCCGTCCAGCTTCTGGCAGGGATTCTTTCTGACCAACCATCCGGTCCTCTCCGAGATCTGGGGACCGCTGATCGGTCCGGTCATCTCTTTGCTGAGCTTTGTCTGCTCCGTTGGCAACGTGCCCCTGGCCGCGGTCTTATGGAACGGCGGCATCAGCTTCGGCGGCGTGATCGCATTTATCTTTGCCGACTTGATCATCATCCCCATCGTCAACATCTACCGGAAGTACTACGGCCGCCGCATGGCGCTCTATCTGCTCGTGGTCTCGTACGCGGCGATGGCGCTCGCCGGCCTGCTGATTGGCCTGCTCTTTAAGCTGCTGGGCATCGTTCCGGCGCACCGCGCCGTGATCGCGCTGCAGACCGGTCCGATGCTGAATTACACCACCGTGCTGAACGTCATCTTTCTGGGCGTGATGGCACTGCTGGGCTGGCGGTTTCTCCGAACCGGCGGGCTCGAGATGTTACGAATGATGGAGATGCCAGAAAACGAGCACGCGCATCACGATCATTCCCCGCACCACGACGGCGGCGAGCTTACGTCCGGGGATGCGGCGCCGCATCACCCGGGACATTGACGCCGAGCGCCCGGGCCAGCACGCGATCCATCCCCGAATGGGCGGCCAGGATGACACCGCGGGCCTTGAGCCGATGACGCAACTCCGTCTCCAGGTGGCCGGTGACCGCAATCACGGCCGGCGCGGGCTGGAGGCCCGTCAAATGATCGATCAGGTCGAGCTGCTGTTCTGGTCTCAGGGTGGCCTGCAGGACGACCACCTGGTCGCGGTCCCACGCGCGGGTGCGGGCCTGCGTCGGGCTCAGCGCCTGGACCGGAATTCCGAGCCGTCCGGCGGCCGCTCGCAGGCGCTGCGCAAACAAGAGTTCGTCCTCGACTAGGAACAGCGTTCGGGGCACGGCTGCAGAATAGCGCCTGATCGAGATGGCCCCTCTTTTGGCCATCGCCAAAAAGGCCTTGGCGCTTGCTATAATCGCGCCCGGGAAAGTTGGGTCGAAGGCTACGGATCGCTCCGGCGAAACCTCTGAGATCCAAAGACAAAACAAAGGAGATTCGCCGTGAGCTTCAGCGACAAGACTTTGACGTGCCGTGACTGTGGTCTCAACTTCATCTTCACCGTCGGTGAGCAGCAGTTCTACGCCGCGAAGGGATTCCAGCACGAGCCGTCTCGCTGTCCCGACTGCCGGTCGATCAACCGCAACGTCCGGGGTACCGGTCGCGCCAAGGAGCTCCACGAAGTCGTCTGCGCCGAGTGCGGCAAGCCCGCCCAGGTCCCCTTCACGCCAACGATGGGTCGGCCCGTCTACTGCAGCGACTGCTTCGACAAGGTGCGCGCGACGAGGCGGTAACGCCCGCGGCGTCCGGCTGTAACGGCGACGGCCGCCTGTAACGGCGCGCGTAACGTTACAAGCGCAGCATCGATTCGTGGGTAACGCCGCCAATCCCGCCTTCCGCCTGCTCGACGATCCCGAGGATCACGCGGGTGCGCGAGTGCGTCGGATCGGGGGTCTGACCATGTGGGCGGAGACACTCGCCTTTCGCACGACCGCGGCCCATGAGTTCATAGACGTGACCGAACAGGTCGCTGCCGTCGTGCGCAACTCCAAGGTCTCGCAGGGATGGGTCTCGGTCTTCTCCAAGCACACCACCGCCGCCGTCGTCCTCAATGAGAACGAGCCGCTGCTGCTCAAGGATATGGGCGCGATGCTGGAGCGGCTCTCCGCCTCGGCCAGCACCTACGAGCACAACGACTTGAGCCGGCGCACCGGGGAGATGGACCCGGAGGAATGCGCCAACGG
>DATNNA010000033.1:0-5545 GCA_035602075.1 Binatus sp. (SeqCode)
GGGTGCGACCAAAGGCGCCATTCTCGACGCCATGAGCGAGCTCGAGAGTGACGGCCGCTCCGTGAACTTCCTACAGATCCGCCTGATGCGTCCCTTCCCGGCCGATGCCGTGGCGGCGATCCTGCGGAATGCCCGGCTGACAGTGCTGATCGAGAACAATTACTCGGCGCAGCTCGGCGCCCTGATTTCCGAGCAGACGGGTGTCACCCTCGACCACCACGTGCTGAAGTACGATGGCCGGCCGTTTTCGCGGAACGAGATCGTCGAGGGCGTACGATCCGCCCTCTCCGAGCAAAAGAAGGAGGTCATGGTGTCCCATGCCTGAGGCCGCGGCGGCCGCCGCCCCCAAGAAGTTTGCGCTGCAGGAGTACAAGACGGAAGTCCACGTCGACTGGTGCCCTGGGTGCGGCGACTTCGGGATCCTCAGCTCCATCCAGCAAGCGCTCTTTCAACTCCAGATCCCGCCCTACCGGGTCGCGATGATCTCCGGCATCGGCTGCTCGGGCAAGACGCCGCACTACATCGACACCTACGGCCTTCATACGCTCCACGGGCGGGCGCTCCCGGTCGCGACCGGCGCCAAACTGGCCAACAACCAGCTGACCGTGGTCGCCGTCGGCGGTGATGGGGATGGGTACGGCATCGGCGCCGGCTACTTCGTCAACACCGGCCGCCGCAACGTCGACATGACCTACATCGTTTTCAACAATGGCGTCTACGGGCTGACCAAAGGCCAGGCCTCGCCAACGCTCGCGAAAGGGTTGAAGACGAAGTCGATGCCAGAAGCCTCAATCCAGGAAGGCGTCAACCCGATCGCCCTCGCGCTGGGCGCGGGATACACCTGGATCGGACGAGGCTATGCCCTCGACGTCAAGACGCTGGTCTCGCTCATCGTCCAGGCGATCAACCACAAAGGGACGTCGTTCCTGGACGTCTTTCAGACCTGCCCGGTCTACAACGACCTGCGCACCAAGGAGTGGTACGCCGGCGAGGATATCGGTCGGACCCGCATTCGGAAGCTGGATGCCGACGCCGGATGGGATCCGGTTGTGAAGGATCCAACCAGCATCGACGAGATCGTGGAGAAGAAGGCGCTGGCGCTGCGCGCCTCCTACGAGACCGGAAATAGCCTGGCGACGGGCGTCTTCTATTCGATTCAGCTGCCGACCTACGACGAGCAGTTGGCCCTCAAGGTCCCGGCGCTCAAAGATCACCCGCTGGTCGACCTGCCGCTGTACCAGCGCGACGTCGATCCCCTTTTCGCCGAGCTGGCGTAACGGCTCGCGGCCTCGGGCTGCCGGTGGACCTGCGACTGCTCGCCGTCAGCGACGAGGTCGAGCCCCAACTGGTAGACGAGCGGACGGTGGCGGCGCAGGGCCGCATCGACCTGGTAATCGGCTGCGGTGACCTGCCGGCCGACTACCTCGACGTGCTCTCCACCGTCTACTCGGCGCCCTTGTTGTTCGTGCGCGGCAACCACGACCTCCCGGGGCGCCAGGGTGACTACCCACTCGCCGCCGAGATCGACGGCCGAGTCGTGAGGGAGCAGGGGTTGTTGATCGCCGGTCTCGAAGGCTCGATCCGGTACAGCGACGGAGCCCACCAATACACCGAGCGCCAGATGCTGGCGAAGGTGCTGGCGCTGCGCGTCCGGGTGGGGCCACGGCGCCTCGATATCCTGATCACCCATGGCCCGCCTGCCGGGGTGAATGAAGGCACCGATGCGCCGCATCGCGGACTCAAGGCGGTACGCCGGGCCGTGGAATGGATGCGCCCACGGATTCTCCTGCACGGGCACGTCCATCCCTATGGCCGCGACATCCCGCGTGAGGCCCAGCTGGGTGAGACCCGCGTCATCAACGTCGTCGGCCACCGGGTGATCGAGCTGGCCACCCGATGAAACAGTTGAGGGCACGAGCCGATTTCGAGACGGCACGCATCCAGGCCTTCCTGCGCGATGCCGGCTTAGTGCTCCGCGGCGATACCAGACCGTTGCTCTCCTTCGACGAGGTACGCCGCGCTGCCCGCCTCGAGGGACAGTCGTATCGCGGGCTCAAGGACGTCCCGATCGCCGACATTCGTGGCTCGGTGGGACGCCCGAACGACTTCGACGCGTCCTTTCTTCCGGTGAAGCCGCAGATGCGAAAGCGCTGGGAGCAACTCGATGCGGCGATGCGTCGAGGCGAGGCGGTGCCGCCGATCGAGGTGTATCACCTGGGGGACGTCTACTTCATCAAAGATGGGCACCACCGCGTTTCCGTTGCCCGCCACCTGGGCTGGAAAACCATCCAGGCTCGGGTCATCGAGGTTCGAACACGCGCACCACTCAGCGGTGACATGGATGCGGCGGCGTTGCTTCAGGCGAAGGAGTATGTCGACTTCCTGGAGCGCACGCAGCTCGACCGGGTGCGCCCCGAGGCCTCGATCGCCGTGAGCCGGCTCGGGCGTTACGACCGAATCCTCGAGGACATTCTCGGGCATCGCTACTTCATGGGACTGCAGCAATATCGCGAGGTCGACATGGCCGAGGCCAGTGCCAGCTGGTACGACAACGTCTACAAGCCGATCGCCGACCTGATCCGCGAGTACAACATCCTGGCGCACTTCCCCGGAAGGACGGAAGCCGACCTCTACCTGTGGATCACCGCGCGGTGGCTCGAGTTGAGCCGCGCCCAGAAGCCCGCCGGTCCGGCCGAGGCGATCGCCGACATCCTGTTCGAAACGGAGGGAGCGGCGGCTCCGGCGCCATCACCGCAAGTCCTCGAGGTGCTACGCCGCTGGCTGGGTCCGCCACGCCGCGTCATCGAGCTGCCCGCCAAGCTCATCCGTCGCGCCACTACGCTGACCGGAGAGCCCCAGCCCCCTCTCGAGCCAGTCTGAGGCTTAGGCCTCGGTCTTCCGCTTCTCCGGGTAGGCCGCGTTGATCTCGGCGCGCACGCGAGCCTTGTCGACATCGCTCTTGAAATAGTCGAAATTCCAGGCGATGAACTTCTTCTGTTCGGGCGGGACCTCATCCTCCGGAAAGATCGCGGCGACCGGGCACGGGTCCACGCACGCGCCGCAATCGATGCACTCGTCCGGATTGATCAGCAGCAGCCGGTCCTCGGCCCCGCCGTCGATGATGCAGTCGACTGGACAGACGTCGACGCAGGATTTGTCCTTGAGGTCGACGCAAGTCTCGGTGATGATGTAAGCCATTTCGCTTGCGGAAATTCACTCTAGCACAGGGTTCCAAAAGGGTTTCAGGACCGTCACAGATCGGTGAGGCGGCATCGGAGATGGGTGGCAAGAGGAGGCTTGCGCCCAGCGTTACGTCTTCGTGGCCCTCCCAAGACCGACTCCCCAACGTCTCGTTTTCAGGCCGGCGCGACGGGTCTCTTGGGCCACCTGGATCTTCGCCATCCTGGTGCTGCTGCTCGCGGGCGGTGCGGTTGGCGCCTTCCTGGAAGTGGTACTGCCCCAACGGGTTGCGCAGCTGGCGCAATCAGAGGCCGGCGAGCTCGCGCTGGCCCGCAAGGGCGCCACGGACGCCACTCCCGCGGTCATTGCCTTGTGGAGCGACATCTCGGCCAAAGGCGGGATCAGCCTTTCGGATGACCAGCTCGCGAAGGACCTGGCCCTCGCCAAAGCGACCGAAAAAACCGCGGATGACGGGTTGAGCCATATGCAGGCCGCGCAAAGTTACATGTCGCAGGCCGATGGCCTCCCATTCCAGTTTCACGCGCCCTCATTCATCGCCACGGATCGTCCCGCCCTGCAGCACCTGGAGAAAGCGCTGCAGACCACCACCAAGCTGACGCATGCAGCCACCCTGCAGCTGACCGTGGCGCAGCATCTCAACCAGGATGCGCTGACGATTTCCGGCAGCCTCAACCCGAGCCTGAACGCCCGGGCGTGGACGGATGCGGCCCGCACGGCTTCGGCCCTGACGACGGATCTCACGACCCAACAGGTGCCGGCCGGCGACCCTGAGGCGCTGCTCGACCCGCTGTGGAGCAAGTGGGTCGACGCGATGCTCGCGGTGGCGAGCAGCGCCAAGCAGCTGAGCCTGGCGTCCGCGTCGGGTCAAAGCCAGCAAGCCCAACTGGCGAGCCGGAACCTGGCGACCGCCCGGGCGCAACTCGCGCAGACGTTTGCGGACGCCCAGAACGGCGCTGCGGCATGGCAGGCAAAGACCGTCCAGCCCCTGCTCGACACGATCGCCCGTGAGAAGTCGGCCGGCGGCGCTTAGAGCCGGGTCACAAGGTCCGGGCTCAGCTCGCTGAGGCGGCGGACGCCAAGCAGGCTCATCGAGACCTCGATTTCCTCGCGCAGCATCTTCAGCATGCGGGTGACGGCATCGGCGCCGCCGACCGCGAGCGCGTAGAGAAAAGGCCGCCCGATCAGCACGCCCTGGGCGCCAAGGCAGAGGGCCTTGAGGACGTCGGTCCCGCGCCGGACGCCGCCGTCCATGAGCACGGGAACGTCGCGGCCGACCGCCTGGACCACCTCGGGTAGCGCGTCGAGGCTGGCAATCGCATAGTCGAGTTGACGACCGCCGTGGTTGCTCACGATCAGGCCGCGGGCGCCTGCCTCGACCGCGTGGCGCGCATCGTCGGCACGCACGACACCCTTGACGATCACGGGAAGGGAGCTCTTGGCCACGAGCCATTCGAGATCGGCCCAGCCAAGGCCGGGATTGGTGTTGGCGTTCACGTTCTGTGCGAAGGGGTCGGGGCCTTCGGCGGTGTCCGCTCGACGCCGGGCGTCGAGATTGGCGTAGGGAACCCCGCCGGGCAGGCTGAAGGCGTTGCGAATATCCCGCTCGCGTCGACCGGTCTTGGGGAGGTCCACGGTCAGCAGGATGGCGGAGTAGCCAGCGTCGACGGCGCGCTCGACGAAGCTGGCGCTCACCGCCCGCTCGGTGTGCATGTAGAGCTGGAACCAGCGACGCCCGGTTGCGGCGGCGGCGACCTCCTCGATTGACGCACTCGACAGCGTGCTGAGGGCATAGGCGATGCCGGCGTCCGATGCCGCCCGGTAAGCGGCCAGCTCGCCCTCCGGATGGGTCATTCGCTGGATGGCGGTGGGCGCCAGGTGGACCGGCATTTGAAAACGCTGCCCGAGCAGCTCGCTGCTGAGGTCCGTGTGGTCCGTCGAGGCCAGGATCTTGAAGCGGAACCGGTAGCGCGCAAACGCCTCCCGGTTACCCCGGAGCGTGGCCTCGTCCTCGGAGCCGCCGGCAATGTAGTCGTAGATGCCCGCGGGAAGGACGGCCCGGGCCGCCGGCTCGAAGTCATCCAGCTTGATTGGTGCTGCCAGCCGGATCTTCGCGTCCACCATCGGTTCTGCCATGCACGAATTGTGGCGTTTTGGGACCGCGCTGTGTAACGTGTACGAAAGCGCCTCTACGAAGGCGCCTGTACGAAAGCGTCGGATGCCGGAAGGAAGGGAGGTTTCCTCGTTATGAGTGGGGCCATCGCGATCCTGGCGTTTCATCAGGTCTACCAGCCGCTCGGCGACAGCATTGTTCTCTCGGCGATCGTCGCGGGCATTCCTCTATACC
>DATNNA010000034.1:0-5425 GCA_035602075.1 Binatus sp. (SeqCode)
ACGGCGTACTTCAGCCCGGCATCGCGCATGCGAGCCAGCTGCTCCTGAACCTCGAGCGCCTCCAGCGTGGTCTGGCGCGAATCGTTCGGATCGACAGCGTCGCCGAAGCGAATGTCCACCGTGCTCATCGAGCCGACCCGACGCCCGGCGCTCAACAGCATCTCGTGGATCATCGTCGTGGTCGTCGTCTTGCCATCGGTACCGGTGACGCCGATGACGACCATGTTCCGGCTGGGATGGTCATAGAGGGTGCTCGACATGAGCGCCAGCGCGCGGCGGGTGTCCGGCACCACCACCTGCGGCCAGGCGGTGCCAGCGGGGCGTTGCACCACGGCCGCCGCGGCGCCATCTCGCAGCGCCGTCTCGACGTAGCGGTGCCCGTCGGTGTGCGTGCCTGGAATGGCGACGAAACAGTCGCCCGGCTTCAGCCGGCGGGAGTCGTAGCAGAGGCCGGTGACCTCGGGGTCGGTCGGGGGTGCTTCGAGCACCTCGACACCCTCGAGGAGGCGGCTCAATTTGATGCCAGTCACCGAAACGACATGATGCTACGCTCAGGCCGATGGCCGCCACGATGCGATCGGCCCGCATCGGCGAGCGTGACTTCATCTGGGGCGCGCGGACCTATGTGATGGGTATCGTCAACGTCACCCCCGACTCGTTCTCGGGTGATGGCGTGACGGATCTCGAGACCGCGGTGGCCCGGGCGAGGCAGATGGAACGGGATGGCGCCGACCTGATCGATATCGGCGGTGAGTCCACGCGACCGGAGACCTGGGCGGGTCCGGGCCTCAGCGCGGAAGAGGAACTGGCGCGCGTCATTCCGGTTGTGGAGCGTGTGGCGGCGGCGGTCGCGGTGCCGGTCTCGATCGACACCTACAAGGCCAAGGTCGCAGAGCGAGCGCTGGTGGCCGGCGCCAGGTTGGTCAACGACGTCTGGGGCCTCCGGCGGGATCCGCGGATGGCCCAAGCCGTCGCCCGCGCCGGGGTGCCGGTGGTGCTGATGCACAACAAGCCCGGTGGCGGCTACCACGATCTGATTGCCGAGATCGCCGCCAGCCTGCTCGAGAGCGTCGAGATGGGCCGGACTGCGGGCATTGCTGAGGATCGCATCATCCTGGACCCGGGCATCGGATTCGGGAAAACCCGCGAGGAAAACCTCGAGATCATCCGGCGTTTGCCCGACCTGCGGCGGCTCGGGTTTCCGCTCCTGATCGGCCCCTCGCGGAAGTCGTTCATCGGCAAGACGCTCGACCTGCCCGCCGGCGAACGGTTGGAAGGGACGGCCGCGGCGGTCGCCCTGGCCATCGCCGGCGGCGCCGATATCGTCCGCGTCCACGACGTCAAGGCGATGGTCCGGGTAGCGCGGATGGCCGATGCCATCCGGCAGGCGGGCCCGCCGGCCGACGCGAGCGGCGCTTTAGTGCCAGGCGAGCGTTTGAGGCGTTCGTCCCGGGTGTGGCTCGCTTTGGGCAGCAACCTCGGCGACCGCGCCGGATACCTGGAGGCGGCGCGCGCCGCGTTGCCCAGGGCGGGGATTACGGTGGTGAAGGCCTCTCGCGTGGCCGAGACGGATCCGGTTGGCGTCCGTGACCAGCCCCGCTTCCTGAACCAGGTGCTCGAGGTCGAGACCTCGCTCGAGCCGCGCCCGCTGCTGGATGCGGTCAAGAACCTCGAGCAGGAGCTTGGCCGCACCACCAGCCAGCGTTGGGGCCCGCGAGAGATCGACATCGACATCCTGACCTACGACGGCCGCACCGTCGACGAAGTTGGCCTGCACATCCCCCACGCCGAACTTCAGAACCGCCCCTTCCTGCTCAAGCTCCTCGAGGACCTCGAGACCCGATGAACGAACCGTTACGCGTCGCCTGGCTGGGGCATCAGAGTGGGCGCGCCGGCGACGGCCTCCTCACCTATTCGCGCGAGACGGTCGCCGGGCTTCGGGCACGAGGCGTCAAGGTCTTCTTCGTCCATCACGGCGCGCTGGCAGCGGTGACCGACGACACGCTCACGCTGCGATCGCTGACGGGCAGCCACCGCTACATCATCTCCTCGCCCCGGACCAAGCGCACCATCACCGACCTCCTCCGCCGTGAGCAGGTCGACCTGGTGCACGTGTCCCTCAGCTTCTCGACACTGATCGACTTTGGACTTCCGGAACTGTGCCACGAGTTGGGTCTGCCGGTCGTGGCGACGTTCCATGTGCCCTACGACTCTCGATTCGGGCTGTGGCAGGGCATCAGCACGGCGGTCTACCGGCTCTATGCCCAGTCATTGGCGAGCTTCGATCGAGTGATCATCTTTTCCGAGCAGCAGAAGAGCCTGCTCGAGCACTACGGCGTGCCGGCCGATAACGTGGCCGTGATTCCTAACGGTGTCGATATCGAGAAGTACGCGCCCGGCGCGTCGGATTTCAAAGAGACGGTCAAGGCCGGCGCGCTGATTGGCTACCTCGGTCGCGTCGACCCTGAGAAGAACGTCGACATCCTGGTACGGGCCTTCCAGGATGTCGATGCGGCGGATGACGTCAAGCTGGTCATCGTCGGAAGTGGCAGTGAAAAGCGCCGCCTCGATCGACGCTACGGAAGCCCACGCGTCGTCTTCACCGGCCAGGTGCTCGATGAAACGGAACGAATCGCCATGCTGCGCGCCATGGATATTTTCGTGCTGCCCTCGATGGTCGAAGGGTTATCGCTGTCGTTACTCGAAGCGATGGCTTGCGGCGTCGCCCCAGTCGCCACTGACGTGGGTTCGGACGGTGACGTCCTGCGGGGTGCGGGCATCGTGCTCGACACCAAGGATCTCGACGGACAGCTCCGGCTGGCGCTGCGCACGCTGATCGAATTTCCGGACTTTCGCACCGAGCTCGGCCGGCGCGCCCGCGCCCGCGCCGTTGAGCGCTTCAGTCTTTCCGACAACCTCGACCGGCTGCTTTCTGTTTATCGCGACCTGCGGCCGGCTGCCGGCGCTGCGGCTTCGTGATGCGGCCTACGGCCGTTTGAGACATTTCCATGGAGGAGCAACTGCCCGCAGGGTGGGATCTGACTCGCATCAGAGCAATGTGGCCCGGTGCGGAGTTACTGCCATCAGACGCGCACCGTGTGTACTGGTCCAAGGGTCCCCACCTGCGCGACGAGCTAAAACCCGAATTGATCCTTAACTTCAACGGGATGTGTCTCGTACGCGCCGTTGGCGATCCGGCCTGGTGGATGGGACAACTCAATAAGAGCGACGGATCGATTATGTGCTGGAGTCAATACGGCACGGACCTGGAGCGCGCCATCCAGGCACTCTGACTACCCGTCTGTAAGCGTTATCCGAGTTTGCCCGCGCTTGTGAAGCGATACCCAATGCCGGGTACCGCCAGGATGAAGAACGGGTGTGAGGGATCCTGCTCGATCTTCCGCCGCAGGTTGCGGATGTGAACGTCGATGACCCGGGTCTCGATCGGGTACTCGTAGCCCCACACGTGGTTGAGGATCTTTTCGCGGGATAGGACCTTGCCCGCGTTCGAGGCGAGGAACGCCAGCAGGTCGAACTCGGTGTGGGTGAGCATTACCTCGCTCGAGTCGTGGAAGACGCGGCGCTCGTTGAGGTCGATGACGAGATCTTTGAACTCGAGCCGCCCCTGGTTGACAGCCTCCTCGTCCTGGCGCGCCTTGCGCAGGTGGGCCGCGATGCGGGCGAGCAGCTCGCGGGTCCGGAACGGCTTCGTGATGTAGTCGTCGGCGCCGATCTCCAAACCGACCACGACATCGATCTCTTCGGTCTTGGCACTCAGGATGATGATGGGCACCCGCAGCCCCGCCTTGCGGATGTCGCGGCAGACGTCGAACCCGGAAACGTCGGGCAGCATGATGTCGAGCAGGATCAGGTCGGGCTTACTCAGCTCGATGCGGCGCAGCGCCTCCCCGCCGGTCTCCGCCTCGACCACCTCGTACCCCTCCTTCTCCAGGGCGAGATGGACCGCCTTGCGGATCATGGCCTCGTCGTCGACGATCAGGATCTTCTTCGCGGGTGCCATTGGTTAGTGGGCGCCGACGGCGACGCGAGGCCGGGTTCGCGTGGCCGGCTCGGCGCGGGGCAGCGTGACCGTGAAGACGGTACCCTTCCCGGGGCGGCTGCGCACGTGGACGTGACCACCAAGCATGGTCACCAGGCTACGCACGATGTACAACCCCAATCCGGTACCGGAGGTACGGCGCACAAACGGGTCGTCGGCGCGGTAAAACTTCTCGAATAAGCGGGGCATATGCTCCTTGCGGATTCCGACCCCCTGGTCTGAGACCTCGAACCTCACTTCCGATTGGTCGATGCGCGCGTTAAGGGTGATCTGGGTCCCGGGTTCGGAGTATTTTATGGCATTGGTCAGCAGGTTCACCAGGATCTGGTGGAGCTTGCGCGCCTCACCCATGACGGCCGGTAGGTTTTCGGGAGCCCGGCATTTGAGCGTGCGCCCCTTGAGCATCGGCTGCACCTCTTCGCAGACATGCTGCACCACGGACGCGACGTCGACGCGCGCGAAGTCGACCGAGATGCGACCCGAGTCGATCCGGCTCACTGCGAGGATGTCCCCGATCAAGCGCTCCATCCGGTCGGCCTGTCCGTGCAGGTCCTGTAACAACTCGCGGCGTTGCGCTTCGGACAGATCGAAGTCGAGCAGCAGCTCACTCAGTCCCTTGAGCGTGGTCAGCGGCGTTTTCAACTCGTGCGAGGCCGCGAGCATCAGGGCATCGCGCGCCTCGATCGTTTCCAGCTCCGGCGTGACGTCGTGGATGATGACCACCGCCGCGTCCGGCGTCTTCCCCTTGAGGCGGATCGGCGACACCGAATAAGAGACCCGCACCGGGTCGTCGCTGGTGCGCAGCCGGAACAGGTAGGCGAAGTGGGTATTGATGCGAGTGCCGAGCCGAAGCGCGCGGCGCAGCGCCCCATTGGGTGCGCAGAGATTAACGCCGGTCTCGGTGCGCACCTCGAGGATGTCGGCCGCGGGGCGGCCGACTGCGTCCCTCAGGGCCCACCCGGTGAGGCGCTCGCCGACCGGGTTCAACGACAGCACCGTCGTCTCACGGTCGACGATGATCAGGGCCTGGGGGAACTGCTCAAACGCCTGCTCGGAGAGCGTTCGCTCCCTCGCCATGTCATCGCAGTATAGGCACAGCCGGGCGCACTCTCGCCTTCAATTGTTGGAGCCGCCGCTCCAGCTTGAGCGGACCGGGGCGCAGCACGCGCTCGTAGAGACCGATATAGCGGACCGTCTGGCCCCCGAAGCCGGTCTTGAAACGGTATAAACCGAACCACGGATGGTCCGGCGCCGGTTCCTCCGGGATCCCCCACCAGTCGTAGGTAGTACAGCCGAGGGCCCTGAAGTCGAGCATCGCCTGCCAGTGCAAGAGGTAATTCGGCATCAGCTCCCGCTTGCGGTCGC
>DATNNA010000035.1:0-3708 GCA_035602075.1 Binatus sp. (SeqCode)
GATCATCCTCTCGGCCAAGGACGAGGTGCAGGATCGGATCAAGGGGCTCGAGGTCGGCGCCGACGATTACCTGGTCAAGCCATTCGATTTCGGTGAGCTGCTGGCGCGAATCCGAGCGGTGATGCGCCGCCGGAATCCCAATGCCGGTCCGCATCTCCAGGTGCAGGACGTCACGATGGATGACGCGACGCGAGAGGTGCGGCGCGATGGTCGCGCCATCGATCTCTCGGCTCGGGAGTTCGACCTGCTGCGCCTACTGATGATGCATCCGAACCAGGTCCTGCCCCGGGATCGCATTCTCGATCAGGTCTGGGGCTACAACTTCTTCGGCGACGCGAACAACGTTGAGGTTTACATCCGGTACCTTCGGCAGAAACTTGGGGATGAACAGCACCAGCTGATCCAGACGGTAAGGGGAGTCGGGTACCGGATCAAGACATGAACCGCCGGTCGCGCCGCGGTAGGCGCGGCTAGCCGTGTCCCGCTTCCGCTCGCTGCGATGGCGACTCACGTTTCTCTATCTCGGCCTGCTCGCGGTCTTGTTGCTAGCCGCGGGCGTCGCCCAGTACTTCGCCGCACGCGAGGTCCTATTTCGAACCAACGCCGACGTGCTGGTCAGCGAGTACAACGCCGTCTTCAACGCCTTCCGCAAGCAGAACGCGAGCCGGCCGCCGACCGCGCTGCGCGCGCTGATCCTCTCGCAGGGATTCAGCCTCGAACTGAGTTCCCGACGGACGGCCGCCACCATCATCGACGTGAACGGCGGATTCGTGACGTCGTCGCCCGCGACGCTGTTCGCCACCCAGGACCCGCCCAGCCTCACGACCCAGCAGTACCGGACCGCCGCCCGCACGGCGCCCAAGCCCTATTACGTCGCGACGGCCGCCGATGGCTCGACCTACCTCGTGGTGCTCAACGTCATCCGCCAGGGGACCAAGCCGATCGGTCTCGCCCAGCTGGCAATTCCAACAAGCGAGATCGATCAGACGCTGCGCCTGGATCGGGAGGTTGCCGTCGTGGGATCGTTGCTGGTCCTGCTGCTGGCTCTGGTGCTGAGCCCGCTGATCGTTGGCCGGGCGCTCCGTCCCCTCCAGCAGATGTCGAGCACGGCCGGGGCCCTGGCGGCGGGCGATTACAAACAGCGGGTGACCGTGCCCAAGACCAGGGATGAGATTGGCACCCTGGCGGTCGCGTTCAACCAGATGGCCGCCGGGATCGACCAGGCCTTCGAGGTCCGCCGGCAGTCGGAAGAGCAGATGCGGCACTTCGTCGCGGATGCCTCGCACGAACTGCGGACGCCGCTGACCTCCATCGCGGGCTACATCGATGTGCTCGGCCGCCGTGATGTGGTCGACGCGGAGACGCTCCAGACATCGCTGGCGGCGATGCAACAGGAGAGCGCGCGAATGACCCGGCTCGTCAACGACCTGCTCACGCTCACCCGTTTCGAGTCAGGCAAGGCGCCCAGTCGCCAGCCACTCCAGCTCGACCAGTTCGTCAACCAGGCGCTCGACGAACTGAGCCTGCGCGACAAGGGAGCGGTAGAGTCACGGGACTTCCAGCCGGGGGTCACCGTGAAGGCTGACCCGGAGGCGCTCAAGCAGGTGGTGACCAACCTGGCCCAGAACGCGCTCAAGTACGCGCCCGGGGCGGAGCAGCACTGGAGCGTCTTCGAGGCGGATGGACGGGCCGCCATCCGGCTGCAGGATACCGGCCCCGGAATCTCGCGGCAGGACCTTCCGCACATCTTCGAGCGCTTCTATCGTGGGGAAAAGGCGCGCGACCGGTCGATGGGCGGCTCGGGCCTGGGCCTGGCGATCACGAAGTCGATCGTCGAGGCGCACCAGGGGACGATCGAGGCGGCGAGCGAGCCCGGCCAGGGGGCGACGTTCACGGCCTGGCTGCCGCTGGCGGCTTAGCTCTTCAGGCGGATGATCGCCGAGATCTCAACTGGCACGCCGAGCGGTAGCTCGCTGGTCCCTAGCGCCTGCCGCGTGTGACGCCCACGGTCCCCAAACACCTTGAAGATCAGGTCGGAGGCACCGTTGAGAACCTTGGGCTGCTCCTCGAAGCCGGTCGCGGAGCGGACGAAACCGCTGAGCTGGATGAATTGCTCGACCTGGTCCAGTGACCCGGCGTGCTGGCGGATGAGCGCCATGATGTTGAGCGCGCAGATCTCCGCCGCGCGGCTGGCGTCCTTGAGACTGACATCGCCGCCCACCACCCCGTGAAATTGGACCTCGCCATTCCAGCTGGGGATGACGCCCGAGGTGTAGAGCAGCTCGCCGACTTGCTGGACCGGCACGTAGGAGGCGAGCGCCTTCGGGGGATCGGGCAACTCGAGGCCCAGCGTGCGCAGCGTCGCTTCAGCCGAATCCATGCTCAGGATCCGCTTCGATCGAGTAGTGAGCAGCCGCGATCGACCTCCTCAGCCCGCCTTCGACGGACTGTAGAGAAGAGGGTAGCGTGGCCGGTCTCGAACCACCACCCTGAACCGGTGAAGGGATGGTTAACGCGGCCGGCTCGGTTGTGACAGCCGGTCACGGGCGGAACGAATTCTGGCCTTCACGCCGGACCCGCCAGCGCCGCGCCAGGATCACGGCGCCCAGCGCGAGCAGCGCCGCCAGGGCCGCGGCGTAGGTCGCGTAGGCGGGCGTGCCGCTCGAGCGGCGGACGGGGGCCGGCCCCGAGGCTGCCCGAGGCGTGGCGGAGGCGTGGCTACTAGCCGACGCCGCGGGCGTGGCCGTCACCCCTGCGACCGTGGCCGCGGGGTCAGCAATTCGATACGCCCCAGCCGAGCCATCCGTCGGATTCCAGGTTGCGGCGACAACCTGCGCCGGGTTCAGTGGTTGCAGCGCGAGTGCCGTGACTCGGGGTTTGATGGGTAGGCCTGCACCAAAGGTTCCCCAACTAGCCCCTCGATCCAGCGACCGAAAAACGCCACCGTTCCCCTGGTCGCCATCGCTACCGGCATAGATCTGATCGGGGTTCGCCGGGTTGAAGAACGCGATATTGAAATCGCTGGTGGGCAGACCGGCCAGTGGGCTCCAGGTCACGCCGCGATCATCACTACGAAAGAGGCCTTGCGACGTACCGGCGAGCAGCGGAGGATCGGTGCCGCCTGAGGCGGCTGGGGCGACCGCGAGCGAAGCAACCACCGCGTCCGTTGGGAAATTTCCTTTGACGACGGCCCAGCTCCCACCAGGTCCGTCGGATTTGAGCAGAAAGCCGGAACCAGCCGTACCGTTGTCGGCGCCCGCAAACAACGTGGTGCCATTGGTTTTCGGCATAACCGCCACCGCGGCGATGTCCAGTGCTTCGAGACCCAGCGAATGCCAGGAGGCGGCGCTATCGCTGGAGTAGTAGACACCCTGCGCGGTTCCTGCAAGGACCAGGCCGCTCGCCACGGCGATCGAGCGGACATCCATGTTGTTGAGCCCCCGGCTCTGCGCCGCCCACGTTTTCCCTTCGTCGACGGACTTATAGAAGCCGGCCGCCTGCGTGCCGGCGTAGGCGGTCGCCGGCTGCGACGGATCGAAACGCACAACCCATGCGCCGTCGATGCCTGAGATCGCCGAAGTCCAGGTGGCGCCTGAGTCGGTGCTGCGCAAGACGCCTCGATCCTGGGTCGCCGCGAGCAACACCGCGGGATGGACCGGCGAGACAGCGATCGACCAGATGGGACGATCCGGCGTCCCAGGCAGCTGG
>DATNNA010000036.1:0-3831 GCA_035602075.1 Binatus sp. (SeqCode)
AAGAAGGCCAAGCATCCCGACGGCCTCCCCAAAGCCGCCGAAGAAGGTCCGATCAGCACCGACGAGATGATCGACGTTCACGAATATATGAAGGCGTTCAGCGGATCGCTGAGAGAGCTGACCCGCGGGCGTCCATTTCGCTCAGCCTCCTCGTAGCCACCACCCTGCCTTCCCCGGACGAGAGGGTAACTAGATCCGACGCGCCATAGAATGATGTCGATGGTTTACCTCGACCATTCAGCGACCACGCCACTCGATCCCGAGGTGCTCCAGGCGATGATGCCGTACCTCACCAACGAGTTCGGCAACGCCTCCAGTGTCTACGGCCTCGGACAACGGGCGCGCCAGGCGATCGACCAGGCGCGTGACGAGGTCGCCGCCTACTACGGCGTGGCGGCCAAGGAAGTCATCTTCACCTCCGGCGGCACCGAGGGGGACAACTTCGCCTTCCAGGGGATCGCGCAGCGGAATGCCGACCGCGGCAAGCACGTGATCACCTCCACCATCGAGCACGATGCGGTGCTCCGCTCGGCGGACGCGCTCGAGCAGGGCGGTTTCGAGGTGACGCGGCTGCCTGTCGATGGCAAGGGGTTGGTCGATCCCGCCGACCTGGGCCGGGCGCTCCGGCCCGACACTATCCTGGTGAGCATCATGCACGCGAACAACGAGGTCGGCACCATCGAGCCGATTCGCGAGTTGGTCGCGGTGACCCGCGAGCGGAGCAGCGCCTACTTCCACACCGATGCGGTGCAGTCCACCGGGAAGATCCCGACCCGCGTCGATGAACTCGGCGTCGACCTGCTCTCCATGTCGGCTCATAAACTGCACGGTCCGAAGGGCGTAGGCTGCCTCGTGGTTCGCTCGGGGGTGCGGCTTTTACCGCAGATGCTCGGTGGCGGGCACGAACGCAACCGCCGCGCCGGCACGGAGAACGTCGCCGGCATCGTGGGGCTGGCGAAAGCCATCGGCATTGCGCAACGAGACATGACAAAGAACACGGCGCATCTCACAGGATTGCGCGACCGCCTGATCGAGGGCGTGCTCCGCCGGATCCCCGGGAGCGAGCTCACCGGGCACCCGGTGAACCGCCTCCCGCACCACGCCAGCTTCCTGTTCGAGGGCGTCGAAGGCGAGTCCTTGCTCCTGCAGCTCGACATGGACGGCTTCGCCGCCTCCTCGGGATCGGCGTGCACCTCCGGCTCACTCGAAGCGAGTCACGTTATCCTCGCCCTTGGCTATCCACGCGAACGAGCGCTTGGCAGCCTGCGGCTGTCGGTCGGTAAAGGCAACACGGAAACCGAGATCGATCTCGTCCTCGACCGGCTTCCGGGAATGGTTGCCCGGCTTCGTGCCATGACACCCATCTCCGCCGCCTGAGCGGACCGATGCCTGAGAAGTTCTACAGCGTCGAGGAGGCCAATGCGCTGGTGCCCAAATTGAAGCCGCTCCTCGAGCGCATTCGGGCTACCCAGGAAGCGCTGGCGCAGGACAAAACGGTGGCGGCGGTCAGGGAGAAGGCGTCACACAACGGCGGAGGCCTACCCGCCCGTCATCTCTCCGAGCTGACGAAGACGCTCGAGCGTGACCTGGGCCAGCTGCAGGAGTGGGGGATCGTGCTGCGCGATCCCACCATCGGGTTAATCGATTTTTTTCACCAGCGTGAGGGCGAGACCGTCTTCCTCTGCTGGAAGCTCGGAGAAGGCCGGGTCGAGTGGTGGCACCCGCTCGAGACCGGCATCGCGGGGCGCGAGCACCTCTAGCCAGTCTGAAAGACGTACAGCAGGATGAAAATCAGCAGCAGCAGGCTCGAGATGGTCAGGCCGATGATGCCCAGCAGGCGCCCCGTCCGAGCTTTGTCCTCTCCCTGATACTTCTGGGGCTCCGCGCGGACGGCCTTCACCGCGTCGCCGCCGAACACGATCGAAAGGATGCCGGTTGGGATGGCGATCAGCGGCATCCAGAAAAAGATGAGGGTCGTGACGCCCCACGTCATCGCACCCGAGGCGTTGCGGTGGACGGGCCGCAGCGGAGAGATTCCCTCGCGCTCCGCGAGCTGGTCGAGCGCCGCCAGCGGCCCGGCGGTGGCGACAACCTCCGGAAGGGCCGCGCGTAGGGCCGATTCCGCGCTGCGCGCCAGTGCCTCGCGGCGGTGGGCCGGCAGCAGCTCGCGGCGAGCCGCATAGGCGACCACCAGGCGGCGCAGCGCCGGGTCCACGGCGCGGTCGATCGCCGGCGACGGCCCGGCTACGATCGTCGTTTCGGTGCTGGGGGTTGACCAGATGGAAGACACGGGCTTGACCTCGGCTGCCGCCGCCGGTGCGGTGCTGGCCAGATCGTAGAGACTGATTCGTTCCCGGTCACGGACGACCAGCGTGCCCGCCGCGAAATCGCCGAGCCGCTTCGCCCGGCTGTTACTGAACATCGTGACGATGCCGATCGCATAAAACGCCGGGAGGAAGTCGACGACTCGAACCAGGTTGCGGATCGCGGCCTGGCCAATCGTCAGCGGCTCGCCGTGATCGCCCACCGCCCGCAGGCGGACGTATCGTTTTCCCAGCGTCTGTCCGTTCCAGGCGGCTTCGCTGATGAGGAAGTAGCCCGCGATCAAGACGAACGTGAGGATCAGCTCCACTAACCCGAAGACCTGGATGGAATTGAAGATGCCGCCGAGCGCGCTCGCTCCGATGGTGATCACCAGTTGAATGACGAAGATGATCAGGACGTCGATGAACTGCGCCAGGAAACGGCTGCCGATGCCGGCGACCTCATATTGGAACGCGACGCGTTCCGGGGTGGAGACAACCAGGTCATCCGAGGAATCGGGCGGCTGCACGCCTGCAGTCTAACGTCCAGTTTTGCGACCGGCCGTCGCGATCCTGCTACGAGAACCCCCACCCCGACCGCCCCCCAACAAAGCGGGGGAGGGAGAGATTTCAGCACGCCGTCCGTCATCATTGATAGGTGCGCGCCGATGAGTTCGTAACCCGGCGGCGCCCCGAGTGGGACCGCCTGGAAAAGCTGTTGCAGCGGGCCGGGACGAGCCGCGTTGGCGGTCTGCTCCCCACCGAGGTCCTGTCCTTGGCCGCGCTCTATCGCCGCGCGACCGCGGACCTCGCCCGAGCCAAGCGGGATTGGCCGACCGAGCCGGTTGCCGGGTATCTGAATGGGCTGGTGGCGCGCGGCCATGCGGCCGTCTACCGGCAGGGGGGGAACCTGGGTGATCGGATCGCGGTCTTTTACAAACGCACCCTGCCACAGACCTATCGCGAAGCCGCGCCCTATCTGATCGCGGCGGCACTCCTGTTGTTCGGGCCGGCGGTAATCGCCTTCATCGCCGTCAGCCTCGACCCGAAGCTGGCCTACGCGTTGGTCCCCGCGCAGATCGTGCAGGGCGTCCACAACCATCAGCTCTGGACCCAGATTTCGCCCGACACTCGCGCGTTGATGTCGGGCGTGATCATGACGAACAACATCAACGTCTCGATCCTCGCCTTCGCGTTTGGCGTGCTCCTCGGCCTACCGACCGTTTATGTCCTGATGACAAACGGTATCCAGCTGGGCGGCCTGCTCGGCCTGACGAACGCCTACGGCATCGCGCCCGGCCTGCTCGATTTCGTCATCGCGCACGGCGTGCTCGAGCTATCCGTCGTTGTGGCAGCCGGTGCCAGCGGACTGATGATGGGCTGGGCGATCCTGTTACCGGGCGCCTACCGCCGCCGCGATGCGCTCGTTCTCGCCGCGCGCAAGGCCGTCATCATCCTGGCAGGCCTGGCGCCCCTGTTGATCATTGCCGGCGTCATCGAAGGCAACCTCAGCCCGTCGGACGCGCCC
>DATNNA010000037.1:0-7712 GCA_035602075.1 Binatus sp. (SeqCode)
AGCCCATCGGCATCATCGAAGTCGAGCGGGGCCGCCACGACTTTCCCCGCCAGGTCGGGTGGAGGACTCGGATTATTCGTCAAGGTTCGGACCTGGTGGCCTGCGGCGAGAAGCCGACGGGCAATGAAGCTCCCGGTGTAACTGAAGGCGCCGGTGACGACGTCAACCCTGGCCATAACTCCGTCCTGGGGTTTTCAACGGTGGTCAGGCCAATGGACTTGTTCGACAATTAGCGGTGATGCCATCGACCCAGCCAACCGTGGACGAGGTTGCCGAGCACAACAAGGAGATGTGGGAGCGGCTGGCGAAGGCAGCGATGAACTACACGCGCCCCTTCGGCCGGCCGCCGAAGACGCGGGCCGGCATGCGGCGATTCATGGATCCGCGCGGGCGCCTCAAGGGGGTGCGATTGGCCGGCGCTCGCGTCCTCGGCCTGGCAGCGGGCGGAGGCTGGGACCCCATCATCTTCGCCAAACTCGGGGCCGAGACGACGGTCTTCGACATCTCGCCGACCCAGCTAAAGACCGTTCGAGACCTGGCCGCGCGCCAACGGGTCAAGATCCGGCTGGTCCGAGGCAACATGAAGGATCTCTCCGTGTTCAAGGACGCGTCTTTTGACGTCGTCTGGCATTGCCATTCGCTGGTCTTCGTCGATGACGCGGTGCGCGTGCTCAAGGAGGTCGGGCGGGTGCTGGCGCCGGGTGGCACCTACCTCTTATCGACGATGCACCCCACGACGCTGCGACTGTACGGCAGCTACAAGGACGGGGGCTGGAGCCCGAAGATCACCTACTTCGAGGACAAGCCGGTGCCCTACGCCGACGAGTGGGGAATGACCTGGACACTGGGCAGCAAGAAACTGGTCGCGCCGACCATCGAGTTCGGCCACCGCTTCGAAACCATCGCCAACGGGATGGCCGCGGCGGGGATGGTAGTGGATGGGATCTGGGAATTCTCGCCCGGCGATGACGACGACGAGATGGAGCTGGGCTCTGATGCGCACCTGGACACGCTGTTCCCGGCCTTTATCGAGGTGCGCGGCCGGAAGCTCCTCCCGGGCGCTTTGCCGACTGATGGGCGGCGACCACCGCCGCGCGCTGCGCCGAAGAAAGGTACTTCACGGCCTCGCGGACGGTGACCCCGGAGGCTCGGGCGGCGCGCGGTAGCAGCCAGGCATAGACCATGTCCGGCTGCGGCTTGCCGGTCTCCCGCAGCACCCAGCCGATCGATTTGCGGATGAAGAACTCTTTTTCCTCGAGCATCCGGTCTGCGTAGCGTGCGAAACGGCGGAAGTCGCCAACGCCACGGCGTAGTGGCCGCAGCAGCGCCAGCATCGCGGAGCGGCGGAGCCAGAAGTCGTCGTCCTCCGCCCAGCGGTCGAGGACGCGGAGCAATTCCGGCGCCCGCTCCACGAGCGGTCCGGTAATCGCGATCGCCAGCTCGTCGACGAAAGCCCACGTCTTCGACTGACGGATCAACCGCTCCAGAAGCGCGATATCCGCCGGGCGGAGCAGCGGCTGGAAGGCTTCCAGGAGCAGGACCGCCATCATCCGCCGCTCGAACACGGGCTGGCCCCATAGCGTTCTGACCAGCGCTACCAGCCCCTGACGGTCGAGCCCGCCGTGTTGCCGTTTGACGCCCCCAATGATGATGCGCATCGCGGGGAGCCCGACGCCCAGGAACTCCAGGTCGCTTTTCAGGTACGCCTTCTCGGCCGGAGCTCGAACGGGATTGCGATGGCGGCGCAGCTCGGCATCGATCGCCGCTGCGATGGCCGCCGGGCGGGCCGGCCGCGCCTCAGTGGAGCTTGGGGAGGACCTGCTTGCCGAAGACGTCAATCCACTCGACCTGGTTCCGGCCGACGTTATGCAGGTAAACACGATCAAAGCCGAGGTCGATGAACTTCTGGATCTCGCGACAATGCGCGTCCGGGTCTGCCGAGATGAGCATGCGGCCCTCGAAGTCTTCGGGCCGGACGAGCTTGGCCATTTGCGCGAAGTCATTCGGCGATCGGATGTCGGCCTTGGGGAATTTCATCCCCCCGTTCGGCCACTCGGTCATCGCGTTGCGTATCGCCTCCTCGTTGGTGCTGGCCCACGAGAGGTGGAGCTGGAGGATCCTGGGCATCGTCGATGGATCTTTGCCGGCTTCCCTGGCTCCCTTCTCGAAGCGCTGGAAGACGCCCTCGATCTTTTCCTCGGGCGCCCCCACCGTGATCAGTCCGTCGCAGAACCGCCCGGTCTTTTCGGCGGTCACCGGGCCGGCGGTGGCGATATAAATGGGCGGCGGTTGCTCCGGCATGGTCCAGAGCCGCATCGTTTCCATCCTGTAGTACTCGCCGCTGTGCTTGACGTCCTTCCCGGTGAAGAGTTTGCGGATGATCTCGATCGATTCGAACATCCTGTTGATGCGCTCCGCGACCTCCGGCCAGTAGCCGGCCACAAGGTGCTCGTTGAGCGCTTCGCCCGACCCGAGGCCGAGCCAGAAGCGGCCAGGGTACATCGCGCTCATGGTGGCTGCGGCCTGGGCGATGATCGCTGGGTGCGAGCGGAACGACGGACAGGTGACCCCCGGTCCGATGTCACCACGCGTGCGCTCGGCGGCCGCCGCCATGAACGCCCAGACGAAGGCGGCCTGGCCCTGCTGCGGGGTCCATGGCTGGACGTGGTCTGCCGCCATCACACCCGAGAACCCGGCCGCTTCCGCTTTCTCGCAGAAGCCGATCAGCTCGCGCGGATGGAACTGTTCCAGCATGGCCGCGTAGCCGATCTGCGCCATGCCGCTAATTCTCCGCTTTAGCGGTTGAAGCTGGTCCTATCGGAGATCGCGGAGGTGCGAGGCCGGGCGAACGAGGCGAGCACCACACCGGCGGCCGCGACGACCAGCGCCAGGATGAAATGCTTGAGGCGGAAATGCTGTCCCGGCAGGATGGTGCTCTCGGTGGCGGTCCGGACGACGAGGTAGAAGAGGGCTACCAAGAGGCCGGCAAAGAAGAGCACGAGGCCGGCAAAGAAGGCAAGCGGATTGTTCTGTAGCGCGTTATTTTGCATGAGTCCTCCTGCAGGTCAGCGGCTGAGCAGGATCAGGGAAACGATCCCGAAGGCCGCGCAATAGTAGGCAAATGGATCAAGCCGTCCCACCCGAAAGTATCGCATGAGGTAGGCGACGCTCAGGAAGGCCGCAACTCCGGCCATCACGCCTCCGGCCAGATAGACCGGGAGATGAGGCAGCGCCACCGGGGTGAAGAGGTCCGGGATTTTGAGAACGCCGGCGCCCAAAATAATGGGTGTCGCCAGCAGGAAAGCGAAGCGCGCGGCCGCCTCGTGCGTGAGGTTGGCCATTAGGCCGGCCACCATTGTGCTGCCCGAGCGGGAGATACCCGGCAACAGCGCCAGGATCTGCGCCGAGCCGATCCCCACCGCAGTGCGCACCGAGAGCGCATCGAGCTGGGTGCGCCCCTCGTCGAAGGCGACTGCCCGCCGGCGAACGCGCTCCCCGACGAACATGATGGCCCCGTTCACGATCAGGAACGCGGCCGCTGCTCGCGGGTTCGCAAACAGGCTCTGCACTTGCTTTTGGAACAGAACGCCCACCAGCCCGGCGGGGATGGTCCCGGCGATCAGCCGCCAGCCGAGTCGCTCGTCGGGAGTCCCGTGCATGCGCCCGTCGACCATGCTGCGGAATACCGCCCGAATGATGGCGAGCCAGTCGCGCCGGAAATAGATCGCCAGCGCGACAGCGGTACCGACGTGAAGGAGAACGACGAAGGCGAGGAAGGTCGGGTCGGCCTGGTTGAGGTTCCAGCCGAGCAGCCGGGGGAGGATCACCGTGTGTCCGAGGCTGCTCACGGGGAAGAGCTCGGTGACGCCCTGGAGCAATGCCAATACGAGGGCCTGGAACAGCGACATCGTTTTCTATGATGCTTGAATGAGTGCGAGGCCCGTCGTCGTCCTGGCGGGCGGCGTAGGCGCGGCGCGCTTCCTTCGGGGCCTCGTGCGGGTGGTGCCGCCGGAGGAGATTGTCGTGATCGGGAATACCGGCGACGACCTGTGGTGGCACGGGCTCTATATCGCCCCCGATCTCGACACCGTCACCTACTGGCTTGCCGGGATCGCGGATGAGACGCGTGGCTGGGGCATCCGCGGGGACACCTTTACCGCCCAGGCGGCCCTCGCCCAGCTCACGGACCGGTCCTGGTTCCAGCTCGGCGACCGGGACCTGGCGACCCATTTGTATCGAACCGGACGGCTGGCCGCGGGTGTCCCGCTCCATCGCGTCACCGCGGAGCTCGCGGAGCGGCTCGGCGTCCGCAGCAGGATCCTTCCGATGAGCGATGCGCCGGTTGAGACCCGGCTCAAGACCGATGCCGGCGATCTGCATTTCCAGGAGTACTTCGTTCGCGAACGTAGCCGTCCGACCGTACGCGAGATCTACTGGACGGGGCTGGACGAGGCGAGCCCCGCGCCTGGGGTTGCCGAGGCGATCGACGCGGCGCGGCTGGTGCTGATCGCACCGAGCAATCCGAGCATCAGCATCGAGCCCATTCTGCGGGTGCCCGGGATGCGGGCCATGGTCGGCGCCGCCCGCGGCAAGACCGTCGCCGTCTCGCCCCTGATCGGCGGCCGCGCGGTCAAGGGCCCGACGGTGGAGCTGATGCGCGCCGAAGGCCGGCGGCCGGACGCGCTCGGCGTGGCGGAGCGGTACCAGGAGCTGGCGACCGGCTTTGTCCTCGACACGGCGGATGCGGGGCTTGCCCCGGCGATTGCGGCCCTCGGCTACCGGATCGCCGTCCGTCCGACAATGCTCGACGACCTCGATTCGGCCCGGGAGGTCGCCTCCGCTGCCCTGGACGTGTTGCGGCAGCCGGCGGCCGCATGACGCTTGCTATCGTCGTGCCGGTCAAATCGCCGCGCCGGGCGAAGCACCGGCTCGAGCCGATCCTCAGCGAACCCGAACGCGAGCGGCTGGCCATTGTCATGGCTCGTGAGGTCTTTGCCGCGGTTTCAACGCTCACGATGTATGGGCGCTTCGTGATCTCCGACGACCCGGAAATGCTGGAGGAGGGGCGTCGCTTCGGCCTCGAGCCGCTCACCGACCGGCTGGCGCAGGGTCAGAGTGCGGCGGTCCGACAGGGGTTCTCGACCGCCTGGGACCGAGGGTTCACGGCAGCGCTCACCATCCCGGGCGATGTTCCCGCCGTGACGGCGGAAGAGCTGGCTGACCTGTGCAGCTACCGGCCCGAAATTGAGGTGTTGCTTGCACCAGACCGCGAGCGCGTCGGCACGAATGGACTGCGGCTGGTCCCTCCGCACGCGATCACACTGCGCTTCGGTGAGGACAGCTTGAGCCTGCACCAGGCCGAGGCGCGGCGCGCCAACCGCAGCTTCGAGGTCAAGGACGTGGAGGGCCTCCGATACGACCTCGACCGGCCCGACGACGTCGTCGCCTTCATGCAGCTGCCGCGCGACACCGCCACGCGGCGCCTACTGGAGGAGCTCGACATCGCAGAGCGGGCCCTCGCGGGCACGCCGCCGCACGCTTGAGTGCGGTCTCGATCTATCCCGTAGCCGGCCTCCCCGAGATCGTCAAGGGCGCACCGCTGCCGGAGCTCGTCATGGAGGGCCTCGATCGACTCGAGATGTCCCTCGAGGCGGGTGATGTCGTCGTCATCACGCAGAAGGTCGTCTCGAAGGCCGAAGGCCGAGTCGTGCGACTCGGTCAGGTGCACCCGTCCGCGCGGGCAACCGAGATCGGCCAGCGAATCGGCTTTGACCCGCGTCACGTGGAAGTCATACTCTCTGAGTCGGTGCGGGTCGTCCGTGAGGCGCCGCGCGTGCTGATCACCGAGACACGGCACGGTTTTATCTGTGCCAATGGCGGTGTCGATCGATCGAACACGGGGGGCAAGGAGATGGTCATCTTGCTACCCGAGCACCCGGACGAGTCGGCCAGCCGGCTGCGGGCGAGCTTCCAGAAGTTGTCGCGGGTCGCGGTCGGTGTGGTGATCTCCGACAGCTTCGGCCGCCCCTGGCGGGAAGGGCAGGTCAATGTGGCGATCGGTTCCGCCGGTGTGGTGGCGCTGCGCGATTATCGCGGTCGCCAGGACCCAGACGGCTACGAATTGCAGGGAACCGAGCTGGCGGTGGTCGATGAGCTCGCCTCCGCCGCGGAGCTGGTGATGGGCAAGCTGGATCGGGTCCCGGTTGCCCTGATCCGCGGCGCGATGGTGGCCGGCGAGGACCGGGTGCAGACGCTGCTGCGAGACCCGGCCACGGACCTGTTTCGATGAAGATCGGCCTGCTCGCCGATACGCAGGGTGGCTTTGACGTCGAAGCGCTCCTGACGTATGTCGCCAAGGAATTCGCCGGGGTCGATGAGATCTGGCACGCGGGCGACTGGGGCAGCGAGGATGTCCTCGAGGGACTGCGCCGCCTGGGGAGGCTCGTGGTCGTGAACGGGAATGCGCCCAGCGACTCCCGCTACCCAACCACCATTGAGGGCACCATCGGGCGCTGGCGCCTCGGGATGGTCCACAACCTCGACAAACAGCGGGCACGCTGGGCGGCTGGGTTCGACGTCGTAATCCACGGCCACACCCATCGGTGGCGCGATGAGGTGATTGGGCGAACCCGCTTCATCAACCCCGGGACGGCGACGCGTCCGCAGTTCGGTGGCACGGAGCGGACGATCGCCCGCTTGGCGTTCGAGGGCGAGCTACGGGTGGAGAAGGTGTTGGTTCCAAAGTTCCCCAAACGAGCGGCCGTATCATGACGCCATGAAGGTGCGCGTCGTGCTCTTCGCCAAACCTCGCGAGCTGGTCGGGCAGCCCAATGTCGATCTGGCACTGCCGGCAGGGGCGACCGCCGCCGATGCCTGGAGTCAGCTCAGTACGCGATATGACCTGGGCCCGCTTCCGCGGTCGTTCCGGTGCGCTGTCAACTCGGAGTACGCGGGCTGGGATGACCCGCTCAAGGACGGTGACGAGCTGGCGGTCATTCCCCCGGTAAGTGGCGGCGCGATCGGCGAGCGGCGTGGCATCGTAGCCCTACGCGAGGAGCCGCTCGACCCCATGGCGATCGCCAATGGGATCCGCCACGACGCGGACGGGGCGCTGGTGCTGTTCCAGGGCATCGTCCGCGAGCATTCGCGCGGCAAGCAGGTTCGGGCGCTGGCCTACGAGGCCTATGGGTCGATGGCGCACAGGCAGATGGAGGAACTCGCGGAGGAGGCCCGCCGGCGCTGGCCGATCTCCGACCTCGCGGTTGTCCACCGCATCGGCACCCTACAGGTGGGAGAGGTCAGCGTGGTCATCGCCGTGACGGCGGCGCACCGGGGTGAGGCGTTCGACGCCTGCGAGTGGCTCATCGACGAACTGAAGCACACGGTGCCGATCTGGAAGAAAGAAATTTACACCGAAGGCGAAACCTGGATCGACGACCGTCCGTAATATCCCTAGCCGCGCTCGCGGGATAGAATACGGCCGCGACGCGGGAGTAGCTCAGCTGGTAGAGCGTGTGCCTTCCAAGCACATGGTCGCGGGTTCGAGTCCCGTCTCCCGCTCTCCGAAACTGTGAACAGGAACGTCGGCATCGGAAGTGGCCTCGCCTTGATCGCAGCCCTCGTCTTAGCGAGTGGCCTCTTTGTCTATATCGACCTGTGGTTTGGACGCGGTCAGGGCCCGTATGCGACGCTCACGGGTGGCGGCCTACTGG
>DATNNA010000038.1:0-3519 GCA_035602075.1 Binatus sp. (SeqCode)
CAGCAACTCGCGCGCCTCCCGCAATCGGCGCCGGTCTTCTTTGAGCAGAGCGGGGATCGGGATCATCTGCTGCAACGTGTCGTCGCGCCGCCGGAGATGCATGCCGGCGAGCACGTTCTCGATCGCCGTCAGGTTGCGGTAGAGGCGAAGCGTCTGAAAGGTGCGCGCGACGCCCAGGCCCGCGACCGCGTGCGGCGGCCGCCGGGCAAGCTCCGTGTTGCCTCCGCCCTTGTGCAGCTGGATACTGCCCGACTGCGGGCGAATGTAGCCGGTCACCAGGTTGACCAGCGTTGTCTTGCCGGCACCGTTCGGCCCGATCAAGCCGAAGATGGTCCCCTCCTCGATCTCCAGCGACACGTCGTCGACGGCGTGCACGCCGCCGAAACTTCGGTTGAGGTTAGTGAGCTGCAGCAGGGCGCTCACGTGTTCTCCAGCGCGTCCACCAGCGCGGCGCGATGATGGCGAGGCCGCCCCGGCCGACGATGCCCTGGGGCCGGAAGATGATCACGAGGATCAGGATCACGCCGTTAACGACGTCGCGATAGGCGGCGAACTGGCGCACGATCTCCGGCAGCGCGGTGAGGAAGACCGCCCCCACGATCGGGCCGATCACATTTGTTGTCCCGCCGACCACGGCGAAAGTCAGGATCTGGATGGTGCGGGTCACGCTGTACTCGGTCGGGTCGACGAAGAAATTGATGTGCGTCTCGAGCGCCCCCGCGTAGCCGGCGAGGATGGCGCTGATGATGAAGGCGATCATTTTGTAGACGGGCACGTTGATCCCGTTGCTGGAGGCCGCGAGCTCGTCCTCGCGAATCGCCGCCCAAGCCTGCCCCAGCCGCGTGTGCGTCAGCCGCCAAACCAGGTAGGTGAGGATTGGCAGTGAGATCAGGATCGGGACGATCCCGCCCAGCGGATCGGCGGTCGGGTTCTTCAACCCCTGACCCTCGCCCGTGATGGGGACGTTGAGGATCACGCCCAGGCGGAGCGCTTCAACGAATCCGATGGTCGCGATCGCCAGGAAGACGCCGCGCAAGCGCAGCACCGGCAGGCCCACCAGGACGCTCACGGCCCCCGCCAGCAACGCGCCGGCCAGCATATCGAGCGGCAGCGGCGTGGGCAAGTACAGGTTCATGATGACCGTCGTGTACGCGCCGATCGCCATGAAGCCCGCATTGGCAAGCGTGAGCTGTCCCGAGTAGAAGGTGACGAAAATGGCGATCGCCAGGATGGCGTTGATGCCCATCTGGGCGATCAGGAGCTCGTGCTGGTTGTAAAAGCCGACCGGATTCGTGAACAGCTGAACGAAGAAGTCCACGCCTGACCTAGCGCGTCACTAGAGTCGCTCGCGCAGGCGGGCTCCGAAAAGGCCCTGCGGCCGCACCACCAGCATCAGGAAGAGCGCGGCAAAGGCCACCCCCGCCTCGACGTTGCCGCCAAACCGGACGAAGGCGAAGACCTCGATCAGCCCCAGCAAATAGCCGCCCAGCACGGCGCCTGGGATGCTGCCCATGCCGCCGAGGACGATGACCGCGAGACCCTTCAGCTCGACCTGGTCACGGCCGATATAGGGACTGATGTCCGAAATCGCCAACCCAAAGAGCAGTCCGGCGAGGCCGCCCAACGCAGAGGATACGAAGAGCGTCGAAGCGAAGATCCGATCGACGTTGATCCCCAGCAAGGTTGCCGCCCGACGATTCTCCGCCACCGCCCGCAGCGCTCGGCCCACTTGCGTAAAGCGCATGACATAGCCGAGCACCAGCATCAAGACCACTGAGGTAACCAGGATCCCGAGCTTCGTACCCTCGATCGTCAGCCCGGCGAGGTGGTAGGTCGGGTCGGGTACTGTTCCTGCCGGGAAGCGGACGGAGTTCGCGCCGTCCTGCCAGAGCCAGCTGAAGAAAGTGCCCTGCGTTGCTTGCTCGACGATGGCCACGAAGATCAGTGCCAGCCCGATGGTGGAGATAAGCGCCGAGATCGGTGGGGCGTTCCGCCGCCGCAGTGGGCGCAATGCGACGAACTCGATCAGCAAGCCGAGCAAACCGCAGACGAGGACGGCGATTATCGCGGCGGGCAAAAACGGCATCCCGTGGAGCACGACCAGCGAATAGGTGATGACGGCCCCCAGCATGAAGACCGCGCTATGCGCGAGATTGAGCACGTCGAGCACGCCGAAAACGAGGGTGTAGCCCACGGCGAAGAGCGCGTAGATCGACCCGATGAAGATCGCGTTGAGGATCTGCTGGGTCAACGCGCGTTCAGCTAGGCGTGACCGACTTCACCAGTGTGAATCCGCCGATGCCGTCCATCTGAATCACCCAGATGGTCTGCTTGACGTCGTGGTTACTCGTGAACTGGAAGCGACCCAGCGGCGTGTCGATGTTGACCGTCTCCATCGCGTCGCGGAGCTTGGTCCGGTCACCGGCGGCGTCGGTGAATGTCAGGCTCGCCCGCTTCGCCGCATCGGCGAGGATCAGGATCGCGGCGTAGCCCTGGGCGGCGAACTGGTCCGGGTCGCTGCTGTACTTGGTTCGGTACGCCTGCACAAAGCCCGCGTTCGAGGTGAACGTGTTGTTGATGTACCAGGCGCTGCCGCTCTCCGCGCCCTTGCCATCGGCCGCAGCCGCCTTCGAGACCGCCGCGGTGTTGAAGCCGTTGCCGCCCAGAAACTGCCCGGTGAACCCTTGCTTGCGCGCCTCCCTCATGATGTTGGCCGGGATGTTGCCCAGGCTCGTGATGAAGATGACGTCGGGATGCTTCTGCACCGCCTGCGTTACCGGTGGAGCGAAATCGGCCGTCGCTTTGGGGAATGGGATCGTGGCCAGCAGATCGATGCCGTATTGGCCAACCGTCTGCGTGACGATCGTTCCACCGTCCTTTGAGAACTTATCGTCATTGGCCACCATCAGGACGCCAGTCTTCGGATGCTTCGCATCCGAGTAGACCTTGATGTTGGCCGGGATCGCCGACTCTTCTCCGAGACTGTCCCGGAAGACGTACTTGCACGGATCGGTTTTGGGGAAGTTGCAATCGGGCACGATGTGGATGCCGGTGGTGCTGACCGCCAGGATCGGAATTTTGAAACTCTCGGCAAGGGGATGGACGGCCACCGCCGAGTTGGACAGCGTGGGTCCGAGGAGGGCCAGCGGCTGGACCTGCTGGAAGAGGGTCTGTGCCACCTGCTGGGACTGAATCTTGTCCGAGGCGTCATCCCGGGTATCGAGCGCGATCTTGGCGCCGTTTACCCCGCCCGAGCTGTTGATCTTCTCCACGGCCAGGTCCATGCCCTTTTTGGAGCTCGGGCCGTAGACGCCGCCGGCGCCGGTCAGCGAGAGGATCGCGCCGAGTTGGATCGTCTTACCCTGGTATGAGTTCGAAGTGGTGGTTCCGGTCGAGCTGGCGCCGCCACAGGCGGCAAGCGCGAGCGCCAAGGCGATCGCGATCCCACGAGTCACATTTCTCATCGAGCTTCTCCCTCCTTCCCTGTGTCAGGGAATCTGCGCCAAGCTTACCGCGCCA
>DATNNA010000039.1:0-14081 GCA_035602075.1 Binatus sp. (SeqCode)
TGCCCTGGGCTTTGTTTTGGCCGTGGTCGAGATCTCGGAAACCCACAGTGGCTCCTTCGCGGCCCTCGCGATTGCGATGGGGTGCGGGATGGCCTTCAGCCTCGGCTTGCTCTTTCACAGCTTTTTCATCGAGTGGACCGAAGTGATCGTGACCCGCGAAGGGGTCGCTTTACGGCCGGTCGGTCACGCGTGGCTCAATCGCCAACCTCGCCTGATCCCTTGGGACCGGGTGAAGGGCATGAACCAGGTCATCACCCGCAAGGGCGGTCACCTGGAGATTGCCGCCGAGAGCCAGGTGTTGAAGCTGGACCGCGCGCTGTTCCGCGAGGATACTTTCGAGAACCTCTGCGCCGCCCTCGCCCAGCGGACTCGGCAGTGGGGCCCGGCCGGTTTCGACGACGAGCTGGCCGCGGCGGCCTGAGCCGGCCTTCTAGCTGCGGTAGTAGATCTGCGCCGAGTGGACCGCCTGCTGGTAGTTGCCGTAGCGTGCCTGCAGCGTGGTGCGGTCGCCGTACCAGGGGTCATTGATATATAGGATGTGGCCGCTGTGGCCGGTGAGGACCACGAAGTGCATGTTGCCGTGGAGCCGGACCTCGGCGACCACGAGCCGGCCGGCGTCGAGCTGCGCTTCAACCAGTGATTGCGGCGGAAGGTCCTCGATGTCCTGGTCGTCCGTCTTGAGCTGGGAAACGATCCCCGGCACATGCTGCCACTGCCAGCGAACGGAGCCCTGCGTGGCGGCTGCCGCCTGCCGCCAGAGCAGCAGGTCATTCTCGATGTAGCCGCCGTGGGCGGTGAGCCAACGGTTCAACTGCTGCGGGTTCGTCGAGTAGCCGTAGGCCGCCGTCACCATCGTGACCGCAGTCAGGGCGCAACCGGATGAGCCGATCGTATCCACCGGGTCGCTGCCAAGCGCGTCCCGCGACCATTGGTGCGAGCGCTGACTGAAGGTGGGGACGGCCGGCGCGGCGGTGGCCGAGAGCCCGGCGGCCGACCATGACACAAGGGCGAGCAAGCTTGCCCCCAGCGCCCGGCGCCACCCCCGCATCACGTGCCAATCTTAAGGTCGAGGCTGGATCAAGTCCAGTTGCCGCAGTGTCCGGTTTGACACAGGTCGCAGGATTTCCCGCCCGGATTGTTACGGCTTGGTGACAGCCAGACTCAGCGAAGCATGCTGGCGAGGTCGCCGTCGTATCGGGCGAGCGCCAGCCGGGCATCGAGAACCTCATCCGTCGTGATCGGCGCCCCGAGGTCATCGACCGACTGGTCGCGAACCTCGATCACCGGCGCGGTCTCCACTTCGGCGGCGATCGCGACCGCGATCACCCGCATGTCCTGGCAATGGGCGCAGGTGACCTTCACCAGGGACTGGTCATCCTGGTGCGCCACCATCTCGAGCTGGCAGTCGGCAAGGCTCTCTCCGCACTTCGGGCACTGAAAGCGACCCGCTTGCCGGCGAAGGATATCGAGCATGTCCACGCCATCACCATACCCCCGAGTCTCGAGCGACAAACGAAGCAAATCTGATAGTCCCAGGACGCTGTAAGGCGTTAACGGCTGAGCCTCAGTTGCTGCTATGACGATCGTTTGCGGCGGCGATGGCGCGCGACGATACTCGACGACCGGCATGCGCCTTCCGGTCTTCCTGGGTGCCGGCGCCATCACCACCGGGATGCTCCTGCTGGGGGGCCTGGCGGCCACGGAATTGAACCCCTTGCCGGTGGTCAGCGTCGATGCCATGGAGCTCGATGGGGCGTCCATCCTGGCAACGCCGCCGCCCCAGGTGTCGCCAAAGCCCGAACTGGTCGTCCGGGTGAGTCATCCCTTGCGGCCCGGCGACTGGCAACTCTTGATGGACGGCCGGCGGGTCGTGCTTGCCGAGCCACCGACGGCGACCATGCTCCGTGTGGTGCTTCCCGGTCCGCTCCCCATGAGCAGCCGGCACACCGTCCAGCTGACGGTCGGGGCGATGCATGTCCGCGCGGTGTTCCAGGTCGTCCCGCCGTTGAGCGCGCAGGTTTCGATGCACCTCTATCACGCGCAGGCTGATGCGCCGGTCAGCATCGCCGCGACCGTCGAATTTGCGCGACCCGTGGCCGACCGCGCCCAGGCCCAAGACCGCATGCGGATGACGGGACACCCCACGTTCACGTGGCGCGATGGGAAGACCGTCGAGCTGGTCTCGACCGGCTTTGGGTTATCGGACCACGCGGCCGTCACCGTCGATCCCGGCATACAGGCGGCCGATGGGACGTGGAGTCGCGAGGGAAACCATGCCGAGCTAGCGGTGCCATCGACGCTGACCAAGGTGCTGCCTGGCCGAACGGTACAGATGTATTACGTCAACACCGATGATGGCCGTGCTTCACTCTTCGCCCACCTGCGCCAGATCGACGTGCTGAGCCCGGGCTGGTACGACGCCAATGCCGACGGCAGCATCACCGGTTACGCGCGACGCGACGTCATCGATGCGGCGCACGCCGCCGGCGTGGCGATCATTCCGCTGGTGGTCAACAAGGACGTCGATCCCGACGTCGGCCATGCGATCCTGGCGGATCCGGCGCGGCGCGCCGCGCTTGCCGCCAACCTGGTCAACGAGGCCAAGGCCTATGGTTATGCCGGATTCCAGCTCGACTTCGAGCAGATTCCCTGGACCGATCGCGATCTCTTGACGGCCCTCGTGCAGGATTGCGCCAACACCTTCCATCCGGCGGGCCTCAACCTGTCGATCGCCGTCATCCCCCGACTGCCGGACGATGCCAGCGCGAGCGGGACGCTGCTTGACTATTTCCACCAGTGGTCCGGCGTCTTCGACTTCGCGGCGCTCGCAAAAGCCGCCGACTTCCTGTCCTTCATGACCTACGACGAGCACAACGGCGTCACGCCGCCGGGGGCGGTCTCCGGCACACCGTGGATGCGTCAGGCGCTCGAGTTCTCACTCCAGGGCGTCCCGCCCGAGAAGGCGACGCTCGGGCTTCCGACCTACTACCACGATTGGACGGGTGTCGGGCGGTTGACATCGAGTTCGTACGCCGACGCGATGACGCTCGCCCAGGCTCATGGTGCGACGCCGGCCTTCGACGCCAGCGAGGAGGAGATGCATTTCAGCTACAGCGCCAGAGGGATCCAGCACGAGCTGTGGATCCAGAGCCCCGACTCGCTGCGGCGCAAGCTGCCACTGATGTACGAGTACGGATTGAAGGGGATCAGTGTTTGGCGGCTGGGCTTCGAAGATCCTTCCTTCTGGAACCTGATCCCGCCGCGGCGCTAGGCGTCCCCAATTTTCCTCCCTCTCCGGGGGAGGGTAGGAGTGGGGCCTGCCCCGAGCGGTGGAAAGAGAAGCTCATAGAGCCGTTGCTGGCGGCGTCGCGCGCGCTCATAGCGCGCGTGCACGGTGGCGCGCGGCCGGTAGCTGCGTCCGCGTGCCGGACTTGACGACCAGAGTTTCGGGAGTTTACCCAGGGCGTGGAGCACGAGCAGGGCGGCCCCGCGGCTCGAGGCTTCCGGCTCCGGCGAGGTCGTCACCCGGAGATTGAGCGCATCGGCGAGCATCTGGCTCCACGCCGGCAAGTGGAGCAATTGGCCACCGGTGGCAATCACGGATTCCGGTCGAGGCACAACCCGCCGCATCGCCGCGGCGACCGCGACGAGTTGGTAGGTGATCGCCTCCATCGCTGCCCGCAGCATCTGCGTCGGCTGGGTGCCCAGCGAGAGCCCCGCGATCACCGCTCGCGCATCGCCGCGCCAGTTCGGGCTCCGCTCACCGGCCCAGAACGGAAGGACCGTGAGGCCGTGGCTGTCGGGCGGGAGTGCGCCGGCCGCGCGTTCGAATTTTTTCTTGGGCTTGAGGCCGAGGTTATCCGCAAACCAGCGGACGACGTTGCCGCCCTCGCTGAGCGCGCCGCCGACGACATAGCGGCGGCGATCGACGCGATAGACGAAGGTTCCCCACGGCACGGTCACGCGCGTGCGATCGAGCAGGACGCGCAGGGCGCTCGAGGTTCCAATCGTGGCGCACACCCAGCGAGGACTGACGCAGCCCGCGCCGATGTTCGCCAGCCCACCGTCGCCGAGGGGCAGATACCAGGGCACGTCACGCAGCTCGGGCCAGCGGCTGGCAAAGCTCGAGCGCAAGGAATGCGCCGGCTGGTCCCAATCAGCCAGCGGCGAGAGATGGTCGGCCGTGATGCCGGCCAGGCGGAGCGCCTCCTCGTCCCACTGGCAGCGATGGACATCGAGCAGCCCGGTCCCGGAAGCGATCGAGTGGCTGACCCGTGCTTCGGCGTGTAGCTCTTGGTAGAGGTATTCGCCCAGCGAGATCCAGCGTGCGGTGCGACGGACGGCGGCGCCGCGGGTGGCGCGCAGCCAGCGGAGCTTGGCCGGCCAGTAGCTGGCATGAAAGAAGCACCCGGTGCGCGCGTGGTAAGCGTGTTCATCGAATTGCGCGCGCAGGCCTCGCGTTTCCGGCGCGCTGCGCGTATCGGCCCAGGTGAGGAGCTCGGTGGTCGGCCGACCTGCGCGATTCACCCCCATCAAGCTGTGCCAGTAACAGGAGACGCCCACGGCGAGGATGGTGACCTTCTCTTTGCGGGCCGCCTTCAGCGCCCCGTCGATGCTCTGAGTGATGAGCTTGACGAGGGCGTCCGGGTCAGAGGACACCTCGCCCGCGTCCGTCGTCCGGACCTTGTACGGGAGGTCTGACATCGTCGCGTCGACCATCGCGCCGCGGGCATCATAGACGACTGCGCGGACCGAGGACGTGCCGAGGTCGAGCGCGAGAACCCCTTCGCCGGATTTGGCCTTGGGCATAGCTGAATTCTGATCGACCCTCTGCTAGACTGTCCCAGCCTAAGCCGTACCGCTGGGGCGTGGCCAAGCTGGTAAGGCGCCTGACTCTGGATCAGGTAATCCTAGGTTCGAATCCTAGCGCCCCAGCCATCTCCTTCAGACGCCCCCGCTAGGCCTAAGAAGCAGGGCGCGTCGTGAGGGCGACTACCAGGGTGATCACGTCGGCGATGACCGCGGCGAGGAAAGTGAACTGGTAGACGGTCACGGCATTTCCCGACGCCGAGCCTACGTCGAGTCCGAGCAAGGCTGCGGCCAGGCCGGACCAGAGCCCGCCGATGATCATGAAAGGCAATGCGAAGCCGGTGATCATGCGGAGCCGGACGATGGTCGAGCGGGACACCTCACCTGGCGCGGACGGGCGGCTGCCGCGGATGGTCCAAGCAAGGAAGCCGGCGGTGACCAGGAAGGGAACCGACCCGATCGCCGTGATTGGCACGAACCCGGCGAGGCTGATCCCTGGGTGCTCGACCGTATAGAGGATGTAGGTCAGGGTCAGGTTCGCCGCCGCGATCGTTTCCAGCACGGCGGCCAGCATCGACAGCACGATCAACCGGCGGCCGGCGCTACCCACCTTTGCGGAACGCATCGACGAGCGGCAGGGTACCAGTTCCCGGGAGGCCCTGACCGTTAGAAATCGTTAGTGCCGTCGCCTTGTGTTTGACGGCGGCATACCTGGAGGCTAGTATCAGCGTCATCTCGATGGGCGGGGGCGCTCCGGGAGAGGCGATCCACACAAGGTAGGGAGGAAGCATATGAGTAGCTCCAGGTTGGGGCCTGTTCTGTCTGTTGCGGTCCTCGTGTCGCTGCTGGCAGCCTGCGGCGGTAGTAGCACCAGTTCGAGCAAACCGCTGGCGGGCAAGAAAGTCGAGGTCGCCGCCGTCTGGGTGAAGGACGAGCAAAAGAATTTCGAGGCGGTCCTGAAGGCCTTCTCTGACAAGACGGGAGCGACCGCCACCTTCACCTCGACCGGCGATGCAATCGGAACAGTGCTCGGCTCGCGGCTCGCGTCCAACAACCCGCCGGACGTCGCCGTTCTGCCACAGCCCGGTCTGCTGCACGACCTTGCCGTCAAGGGCTCGCTGAAAGAGCTCGACAGCGCCACTGCTGACATTGTCAGCCAGAACTACGCCCCGGTCTGGAAAGACCTCGGCACGGTCAACGGCAAGTTCTACGGCGTCTGGTACAAGGCGTCGAACAAGTCAACCGTCTGGTACAACGTCAGCGCCTTCAAGAACGCGGGCGTCAGCGCGCCCAAGTCGCTCACTGACCTGAGCCAGGTCTTCAGCACGCTATCGGCCTCAGGCGTCAAGCCGGTATCGGTCGGTGGTGCCGATGGCTGGACACTGACTGACTGGTTCGAGAATGCCTACCTCAACCTCGCCGGCCGAGACAACTACGTCAAGCTCACGACCCACACCATTAAGTGGACCGACCAGACCGTCAAGGACACACTCAAGGCGCTAGCGCAGGTCCTGCAGGACAAATACGTCTACGGTGGGCTGTCCGGCGCGCTCCAAACGGACTTCCCGACGTCGGTGTCCAACATTGCCGGCAATCCACCAAAGGCCGCGATCGTCTACGAGGGTGACTTCGTCGAAGGGGTTTTGAAGGACACCGCGCACCTCACGCCGGTGACCGATTTCAACTTCTTCCCCTTCCCCGGGACGACCGGGCCCTCGACGTCCGTCATGGGCGGCGGGGACGTGGCGGTCCGCCTGACCGACAATGCCGCGGGCGCTGAGCTGGTGAAATACCTGGCCAGCCCCGAAGCCTTCCAGATTTGGGGTGCCAAGGGTGGCATCACATCAGCCAACAAGAAGGTCGACGTCTCGATCTATCCCGATCCGCTCGCAAAGGCCACGGCCTCCGCGCTGGCCAACGCCCAGGCCTTCGTCTTCGACATGTCAGACCAGGCGCCAGCGGCGTTCGGGGCCACCAAGGGGTCCGGCGAGTGGGCCGACCTGCAGGCGTGGCTGAGAAACCCCAACAACATCGACGCCGCCTGTGCCCAGCTCGAGAAGGACGCGGCGGCCGCCTACGGAAGTTAGCGAGACGGCTGCGACGTGAGTACGATCGTCCCGGCGGTCGCACCACCGGTCGTTGAAGAGGAGCGCCCGATCCTCAAGGGTCGGGCGCCCGCGCCTCGCTGGAACCGTGTCGCCATCGGCTTCCTGGCCCCGGCGGCGATCTTCGTCGGGATTTTCATCGTCTATCCCGTTATCGCCACCATCATCCGGAGCTTCTTCAACCGGACCGGTGAGACCTTTGTCGGAGTCGACAACTATTTCAAGGTCTTCACCGACAGCCGGACGCTCCACGCGATCCAGAACAACATCATCTGGCTGCTCGTCTTCCCGGTCGCCGTGACCGGATTCGGCGTCATGTTTGCGGTTTTGCTCGAGCGGGTCCCATACCGGCTCGTGGTCCGGACCATCCTGTTTACCCCCATGGCGGTGTCCCTGCTCGCGAGCGGAGTCATCTGGCGGATCATGTATCAGCAGAGTCCGGAGACCGGCGCGATGAATGCCGTGATCGCCTCGGTGGCCAACGCCATCACCCATCCCGGTCACTACCAGGGCGCGCGGCCGTCGCAGCCCGACCTCATGCAGCCGGCGGGTGACGGCTACCAGATGTCGCAGACGGTCGCCCCCGGCGACGTCGTCCACATGGGGTTCATCGGGTTTCCGGTTTCGGAGATTCCCGCCAACGCCCAGGACGCGAAGGACCCATCCAGCCAGTCCGGCCGGATCGTGGGCGTCGTCTGGCGCGACTTCATCCCCGGCGGTGGCGGCCAGGTCGGGCAGGTTGAGCCCGGAAAGAAAGGGCTCCCCGACATGACGGTGCAGCTGGTCGATAGCAAGGGTTCCGTCGCGGCCCAGACGCAGAGCGATACCGCCGGCGACTTTTCCTTCGCCAGCACCAGCACCGGTCCCTACCACGTGGTGCTACCGGCGCAGAACTTCCATCCGCCCTTCGGCGGCGTGCAGTGGCTCGGCTCCAGCCTGGTGACGCCGGCGATCATCCTCGCCGCCATCTGGGTCTGGGTCGGGTTTGCCACGGTCACCATCGGCGCGGGCCTCGCCACGATCTCGCGTGACCTGCTGGAAGCGGCCCGTGTGGACGGCGCCACCGAGCTCCAGGTGTTCCGCCGCGTCACGGTGCCGCTGCTATCTCCGCTCTTGATCGTGGTCTTCATCACGCTGGTCATCAACGTGCTCAAAATCTTCGACCTCGTGTATACAATCGCGCCCGGGTCGGTGATTCCCGATGCCAACGTGATCGCGCTCCAGCTCTACCTGGTGGCATTCACCGGGCTTGGTGACTTCGGCATCGGCAGCGCCATCGCCGTCTTCCTCTTCCTCCTCGTGATTCCGGTCATGGCGGCCAACATTCGCCGCTTCCAGGGGGAGGGCTGACCATGGCCACCGGCGCGCTGCAGATCGCCGGGGCTCGTCGCCCCGGATGGCGCAAGGCCCTGGACAGCGTCCCACTCCATGTCTTCTTTATCGTCGCGGGCGTTCTCTGGGCCCTGCCGGCGATCGGTTTGCTGCTGACATCGCTGCGACCCGTCGATCTCTTCACGGTGTCCGGCTGGTGGACCGCGTTGAGCCACCCGGGGCAGCTGAGCATCGACAACTACCGCCACCTGTTCGACTCGTCGCTGATCGCCTCGAGCTTCGTGAACTCCATCCTGATCGCCGTGCCGGCAACCGTCATCCCCGTCCTCTGCGCGACGCTCGCCGCGTATGCCTTCACCTGGCTGCGCTTCCCGGGTCGGACCGCGTTGCTGTTAGTACTGATCGCGCTGATGGTGGTGCCCTTGCAGATGGCCTTGATCCCGGTCGCCGGGATCTACGGGCTCGTTTCGCCGCCGGGGATCGTCAGGGTATTCCTGTTCCACGCCGCGTTCGCGTTGCCCTACGCGACCTTCCTCTTCCGCAACTTCTTCATCGGCATCCCGCACGAGTTGCTGGAGAGCGCCCGCATGGACGGTGCCAACGACGCGCGGATCTTCCGTCGCATCATCCTGCCGCTGGCCTATCCGGCGATCGCGTCCTTCGCGGTCTTTCAGTTTCTCTGGGTGTGGAACGACCTGCTGGTCGGCCTCGTCTTCGCCGGCGGTACGCCACCCGTGACGGTGGCCATCCTTCAGCAGATGCGCAACTTCGGCAGTAGTGTCGACGTCATCTCGGCGGCGTCGTTCCTGTCGCTCATCCCGCCGCTGATCCTCTTCTTCGCCTTTCAGCGCTATTTCGTGCAGGGGCTTCTCGCCGGCTCAGTCAAGGGCTGAGATGACGCACGCCCGCTCGCGGGTGATGCTCATCCTCGAGGCAGCCATCGTCCTGCAGGTCGGGCATCAAGTCGAGCATATCGCCCAGATGTTCCAGATGCACATCGACGGGCAGCCGCCCGCCTTCGCGCATGGCCTGGTGGGCCGGCTCGACCTCGAGTGGGTGCACTTCGGCCTGACGCTAACGATCGCCCTGGTGGCGCTCATCGCGCTGGCCCGCTGGCCGCGTAACCCGGTCGCCTGGCTGTTGATGCCGCTGGCGCTCTGGCACCTGGCCGAGCACACCACGATCCTGATCACGTACCTGCGCACCGGGATCACCGGCACGCCGGGCATCCTGGCGCATGGCGGTCTTCTCAACGGGCCGCTGGCACGTCCGGACCTGCACTTCCTTTACAACGCCGCCATCTTGCTGCTGCTCATCGGCGTGTGGGCATGGGAGCGGTGGCAACCCCGCCGGCTGCCCACCGTCGCCGTCCGCGCCGGTAGGGCTCGGGTCCTGGCCGCCGGTACTACGGCGGTGGTGGCCGCGTCCCTGAGCCTGCTGGTACTCCCGAGTGCGCAGGCGCGCTGGGTGGATCACGGCGTGTCGCTGCAGGCGGCGCTCAACGCCGCGCCGGCGGGATCGGTGCTGCATCTTCGGCCCGGCCTCTATGCCGGCCCGCTCGTGCTGCGGCGCCCGGTGACGCTGATCGGCCCGGCCACCATCGTCGGTGGAACCGACCGGCCGGCCATCACCATCACGGCCAACAAGGTCAACCTGGCGGACATCAGCGTGATGGGCGGCGAGACCGGGATCTTCGTCACTCGCGCCGTGAGCGTGCGGCTCGAAAACGTGCGCGTGGTCGGGGCCCTCCGGCGCGGCATCGACATCTCGCAGGCGTCCGTGCAGTTGCATCGCTGCGAGGTCACGCAGCTCGTCAGCTCGTTTGCCTGGGGGATTGGCGTGGTGAACTCGATGGGTTGGGCGCCAACCAGCGTCGAAGGCTGCACCGTCACGGGCGGGCAGGAAGGCATCGTGTCGCACGCCAGCACCGTCTTCATCAGAGACAACGATGTCGCCTCGACCACGCTCCGGGCGATATCGGTGACGGAGATGTCGCAGGGAGACGTGGATCAGAATCGGATCGACCAGGTCGTGGGCACCGGCCTCTACTGTGGGGACCATTCGGTCTGCAACGTGCGGGACAATCGCGTCTGGGGAACGTCGCCCCAGCCGGATACGCCGGTCACCTGGAATGCCGGCTACGGCGCGGTCGTGCTCTACGGCTCGGACGCGTATTTCAGAGGCAATGATTTCCAGCGGGTCGCGGTGGCCGGCATCGGTGTCTTTTTGGATTCGGCGGTCAGCAGCCGGCCGCTGACGATGTCGATGGACTAGCGCCGGGTCAGCACCGTCGCCAGCAGCGTCATGACGAGCAGTGCAGGGATGCCCAGCAGGATGACCGTGACCAGGAGGAAGAGGCTCTGCGTGTCCGACGGCGTTCCCGTGTCCGCGGCGGTCGCGGGCTTTAGCGTGGGCGCAATCGCCACCGCCTGAGCTGAGCCCTCCGCCGGTGGTGGCGCGGTCACCGGCAGCGTGGTCGGGATGGGCGCGTCGGCCGCGGCGACCGGCGGCGCCGTGGGAGGGTGCGTGGGCGCCGGAGTGGCGACCGGAGTCGGCTCCGCGGTCGGGGTTGGGGAGGGCGTCGGCGGCGGTGTTGGTGCTGGTGTCGGAGTGGGGGTTGCCGTCGGCGTGGGAGGCGGCGTCGGCGTCGGTGTCGGGCGGGGCGTTGGTGTCGGCGTGGGAGGTGGCGTCGGCGTCGGCCGGGGTGTTGCCGTTGGCGTTGGTGTGGGGCGGGGCGTTGGTCTGGCGGTCGGACGAACCGCAATCGGTGCCGCGGTCGCCGGACTCGATGCCCGCGCGTGGCCGGTCAGAGTGACGTCCCCGAGGGCCGCACAGGCGCCGACCAGCAGCAACGCGGCCACGAGCGTCAGACCATGCTGGCGCAGGTCCATGCCTTCCCCTCGCCTCCTGCCGGAGATCTCCTCGCGATAGATTACCGCTCGTCCTCGAAAAAGGACAGACCGTGATACGGGGGGAGCCGCCTACCATTAGCAAATGCCGTCATCCGCGCGCGTCGCCGTTGTGACCGGGGCCAGCTCCGGCATCGGCGAGGCGACCGCGCGGGGCCTGGCCAAGGCCGGGTTCGCGGTAGTGCTCGGCGCCCGGCGTGAGGATCGGCTCATGGCGGTCGCCCGTGAGCTTGGCGGGCGGGGGATGCCGCTGGACGTCCGGGATCCAGCCAGCATCGAGGCGTTCGTGGCCGCCATCACGGCCGAATACGGCCAGGTCGAGATCCTTATCAACAACGCCGGGCTGGCGGCCGGCCTGCAGCCGCTCGCCGAGGGCAGCGATGACGACTGGGTGCAGATGATGGAAACGAACGTGCTGGGCCTCCTCCGCGTGACCAAGGCGATGCTGCCATTACTTCGTCGGGCGCCTCGCGCGCACATCGTCAACCTTGGCTCGGTGGCCGGCTTCGAGGTCTACCCGGGTGGCGTCGGCTACACGGCGAGCAAGCACGCCGTGCGCGCCATCACCAAGACGCTTCGACTCGAACTCATGGGAGAGCCGATCCGGGTTACCGAGATCGAGCCTGGCATGGTCGAGACTGAGTTCAGCCTGGTCCGATTCAAGGGAGATCGCGAGCGGGCTTCGACCGTCTACAAGGGAATGCAACCCCTCACCGGGGCGGACGTCGCCGATTGCATCGTCTGGGTGGTGACGCGGCCTCCCCATGTGAACATCGACGAGATGGTGGTCAGGCCCATCGCCCAGGCGACCGTCCGCGACGTGGCCCGGAAAAGCTAGACGGCCGGCTCCACGGCTTATTCACAGGCCTTCCACATATGCACATGGTCCCTGCAATATTGACGCCGCTACAGACACCTGATATGATAATCCCGGTATCAAATAAATCATCACGGTACCAGGGAGGTATTCATGGCAGTCGTTCACGAGCATGACGATGGCGACGGGAGCTCCAATACGGCGATGGTGGCGATCTTCCTGATCGCCTTGATCGTCATCCTGGCGATCGTTTTCTACGGTGTTGCGTACGGCCACTGGTTCGGCGCTAGTGGCAACACGACCATCATCAACCCGGCCTCCAACGCACCCTCGATCGCAGCCTCGGTGTCCCCCTCCAAGTAATTCTCGGGCCAGCAAAGAAAAAGACCGGCCGCTGCCGGTCTTTTTCATGCCGCGTGAGCAATGACGCGCTAGTTGGTGAAGTCCTCCACCATGTAGACGCGCGATCCGCTGACGGCGACCCCGATGCCGATGTGCCCGTAGTGCGTGTTGAGGATATTGGCACGGTGCTCCGGTGAGTTCATCCACCAGGTATTGAAGTGGCTGGCGACCGCTGCCGCCGGCTGCCCCGACTCCCAGATGATGTTCTCGCCGTACCAGCTGAAGGCCACGCCATTGGCGCGGAGCAGCTCGAGCACCGCCAGGGTGGTATGCCCGGGCCGGTAATGGGCAAAGTATCCGTTGGTCGCCATGTCCTGCGCCCGCGCGGTGGCGATGCGATCGAGTGCCGCGGACTCGGCCAGCGCCGGCAGGCCCGCTGCCCGACGGTCGGCGTTGACCAGGGCGAGCTCCTGGGCAACCAGGCTGCCCGACGGCGCCGTGGTCACGATCGCGACCGGTGTCGGCTTGGGCTGCGGCTTGGACGCGACCGGCGTCTTCTTGACGGTGCGCTTGGCCGGATGTACGGCGACCCGCACGCAGTGGCGCACGTGGTGCCGGGTGGTGCAGCGCACCACCGTCTTGGCGACGGCGCGTGGGGCGGCGGCCTCGACGGGCGTCGAACTCAGGGTAAGCCCGGCCGTCACCAGTAAGGCGACGACGCCGGGACCCAGACGTGAGGCGATGAACGACATGCAGTTACCTCCCTCCGAAGATGCTGGGACGTACAACCCCTCCCCTTCAGGTCGGGTTGCGCCCTCGAAAGGTTGCGGCGTGGATTGCGACACGGCCGTCGAAGGGCCCCCTCTGCTTCGGTAACAGCGCGACGTCGCCGCATCTCGTATTCGCTACGGTCCTGTAACGATTGGCGAAAGGTCAGGCGCTGACAATGCCGTTATGCATTTCGCTGAACTCATCCGGCGGTTGGTGGCGCGTTTGTTTGGCAACGAGCAGGGCCAGTCAATGGTCGAGTACGCGTTGATCCTGGTCCTGATCGCGGTGGTCGTAATCGTCGTCCTGATCATCCTGGGCAACCAGGTGCAGAACGTCTTCTGCAACATCAGCGGCGCCCTCGGGACGTAAGCGTCGCGTAGGCTCACGCCATGCGCAGTGGCGTGAGCCTTGTGATCCTGGCTGGCGGCCTCAGCCGCCGCATGGGTCGCGACAAGGCAGCCCTGCCGGCTGGCGACGGGACGCTCATCGAGCACCTCGCTCGCCGTCTTGCGCCGGTCGTCGACGAGACGATCGTCGCCGGTGGATCAGGTTGGGGAAACCTTCCGGGCGTGCGGACGGTCGACGACCGCTACGCCGGCCTCGGTCCACTGGCCGGGATCCATGCCGGCTTGCGCGCGGCGCGTTACCGGTACGTCTGGGTGGTCGGCTGTGATTTGCCGGATGCCGATCCGGGAATGGCGGCCCTGCTGGCTGGACTGGCGGGTGACTACGACGCCGTCGTCCCGCAAATCGACGGCGAGCCCCAGGGCGTCTGCGCCCTCTACGATCGAGCGCTGGCGACCCGAATCGAAGACTTGCTAGCTGCCGGCGAGCGCCGCGTCAAGATGTTGCTGGCCGCGAGCAACGTCCGCTATGTGACGCCGGACGAGCTGCGCGTCGTCGACCCGGAGCTGCGCTCCTTCCGCAACATCAATACGCCCGCCGATTATCAGGCCTGGCTCAAGACGCAACCAGCTTCGCTCTGAACGCATCGAG
>DATNNA010000040.1:0-10126 GCA_035602075.1 Binatus sp. (SeqCode)
GCCGATCCAGTACCCGGAACAGACCTACAGCGCCGCCGTCAGCGCCAAGAACAAGGCGGATGAGGAAAAAGTCAACGCGGCGCTCGTCAAGCTCGTCGACGAAGACCCAACCCTGACGCTGGAACACGAGCCGATCACGAAGGAGTCGATCGTGCACGGCATGGGCGACGTCCATCTCGAGGTCGTGCTCGAGAAAATGAAGCGCAAGTACGGGGTCGAGGGTACGCTGGCGGTGCCGCGGGTCCCCTACCAGGAGACGATCACCAGCAGCGCCAAGGCGGAGAAGAAGTACAAGAAGCAATCGGGGGGCGCGGGCCTCTACGGCCACTGTGTCATCGATATCGCCCCGGTCCCACGCGGCACCGGGTTCGTCTGGGAAGACAAAATCTTCGGCGGAAGCATCCCGCAGAACTTCCGGCCGTCGGTCGAGAGGGGCGTGCGCGAAACGATGGAGCAAGGCGTCCTGACCGGAAACCCATTGGTTGACATCAAGGTCCGCCTGCTGGATGGATCAACGCACCAGGTGGACGGCAAGGACATCGCCTTCAAGCTGGCGGGCGCGATGGCGATGCGCCAGGCGGTGATGGATGCGAAGCCGGTGCTCCTCGAGCCGATCATGGACGTCGAGGTGCTCGTCCCCGAGCGCAACATGGGCGACGTGATCAGCGACCTGAACGGCAAGCGCGGCAAGATCGCGGGCATGGAGCCGTCGGGCGATCACATGGAAAAGGTGAAAGCGCAGGTCCCCCTATCGTCGATGTACCGCTTCCCCATCGACCTCCGCTCGATCACCCAGGGGCGAGGGAAGTACACGATGAAGTTCTCGCACTACGAAGAGGTGCCCGCCCACGCGGCGCAGGTGGTAATCGCCGCGTATCAGAAGTCGAAGGGCGGCGAGGAAGAAGAAGAGTAAGTCAGCGGCGGCTCGGGGCTGCCCAGAGCGGCACCCCGGCCCAGGCCAGCCCGAGTAGCGTCTTCGCGTCCAAGAGCTCGCCGCTCGCGCGCAGCACCTGCAGGTCGTGCTCATCGAAGGGATTGACCTTGAACGACTCGTCGAGCTCGGGATGGGCATCGGTCGGCGAGAGGTCCTCGGCAAGGAAGAACGTCATTCGTTCATCGCAGTACCCCGGCATCAGGTAAGCGGTGCCCAGCATCGTCCAGCGCTCGGCTTTGAAGCCAGCTTCCTCAGCGAGCTCTCGCCGCGCCGCCGCCGGGACCTCCTCGCCCGGCTTGTCGAGCGTGCCCGCCGGGATCTCCCACAACTCGCGACCGGCCACGTACCGGAACTGTCGCACCAGAACGATGCGGCCGTCGGCATCGCGCGGGATGATGCCGACCGAACCGGGGTGGCGGACGATTTCCCTGGTCGTCAACTGACCGCCCGGCAATCGCACCCGGTCTCGGTACACCTTGAAGAGTTTGCCGGCATAGACTTCCTGGCTTTCGACCCGTTCCTCCATACCGGGATTATCATGGCTGCTTAGGTCATGATCGAGCGCACCGTTCTCGAGATCGCACAGCACCGCTTCTGGGCCTGGCAGCGCCGCCACGCCCCAACGCCACGCAGCCAGCTGCGCGAAACGGATCAACTGCTGGCTGCGATCGAGGAATGCCGGGTTCGGGAACTAAAGCTGATCCCGACCGACATCTGGCGGCGCATCGTCCACCTGCTCGGCCAGCTGGACGGCGTCTATACGGAAAAGCTCGGCATCGACCGTTCCGTTGATGGGACTGCGGAGGTCTTGTTCGAGGCCCAAGAGGCGCTCATGCTGGCGGCGCGAAGCCGCTGGCGCGGCCGGCCCGGCAACGTGGTCCCTCTCTTCCGCCGCTCGTAAATTCCTCCCTCCAACGCCTACGAACATATGTTTGCTTTTCCGCCCGGTTTGTGCTAGCCTCCTCTCATGGGCGAGATGGCGACACTGGTCCAAGGCACCCCTGGGAGCCGGCCGGTGGCCGATGTGACGACCGTACCGCTTCTCCGCCGCGTGGTCGAGAGTCTGGCGACGATGCGCCCCGGGCGCTACACGGTCTACCTCGGTCGGCCCGACCCAGCCGCGGTCCGCGCCGAATGGGACCAGGAAGTTGCGCTCCTCCGCAGCGCGCGACGGGCGGTCGTGACGACCCCAGACACGACGCCCCTCCCCCAGGAGGCTGATCGCCGCGATCCGGGCCTTGGCTGGCTGGCCCACACCTGGTTCAGCGCCGTGATGGGAGACGACACCGCGATGGCCGTGATTTGCCGACCCGATGCGGCGCATCCCGAAGAAGCATGGCTGCTCACCGATCCGATCGCGGTGCGCCGTTTCGTCGCCGCCATCGAGGGCGAGCTCGCCCGACCCGACCCCCAACTGCTCGCGGTCTAAGACCTCCGTAGAATTGGGGGCCGTGACGCCCCTCCATCAGCCCTGGCCATTGCTGGTTGCGGGCACCATCACCCGCGACGACGTTCGCACGCCGATGGGCGTGAACACCGACGGCCTCGGTGGATCAGCGACGTATTTCACGCTGGCGGCTCGGTTGTTTGCTCCCGTGTCGGTCGTCGGGACCGCGGGTCCTGACTTCATGCACGCCTTCCAGGCCGCGATGAAGGGCACCGGTGCCGACCTCAGGAGCACGGTGATCTCCGAGCTCCCGACGTATCGATGGTTTGCCGAACATGACTACGAGACCGGGACCACCCGTAACGAGCGCTCCGACCAGGGTGCGTACCGTGGCTTTACCCCGGTCCTCACCGCCGACCAGCGCAAGGCCAAGATCGTGTTCCTTGGCAGCATGGAGCCGCGCCATCAGATGCGGGTGCTCGCGCAGCTCGACGATCCATGGCTGGTCGCGGGCGACACGATGAAGCTCTACATTCGCGAGCAGCCGGAGGCTCTCGAACCCGTCCTCCAGCGGCTGGACTACCTCTTCCTCAACGCTTCGGAGGCGATGGCCCTGGCAAGGGTCGAAACGATCGAAGAAGCGTCAGAGCAGCTGCGCCATCGCTTCACCTTGCGCGGGCTGGTGATCAAAGAGGGGCCGAAAGGCGCCACACTCTACCGTCACGGCGAAGACATTCACCTTCCCGCCCTGCCGGTCGACCCACCAATTGACCCCACCGGCGCCGGCGACGCGGTGGCCGCCGGGTTCCTGGGGTGCCTCGCCGAGCAGCAGGTGGAGACCGATGACTCGGTGCGCCTGGCCCTGGGGTATGCGATGGTGATGGCGTCCTTCACCATCCAGCACTTCAGCGTGCGTGGGCTGCAGCCGATCACGCGTGAGGACGTCGAGGCCCGGATGGCGTCGATGGCCTGGCTCCCGTCGACGACGCCGAGATGAGGTGAGCTGGCAGGCCGGGGGCCTGACCGTCGAGATTTTGCAGGGCGACCTGACGCAGCAGGATGTCGACGCCATCGTCAATGCGGCCAATAACGACCTGGAGTTGGGCGGCGGCGTGGCGGGAGCGATCGCGCGAGCCGGCGGACCACAGATCCAGGCCGAGTGCCGGGCGATCGGCCCCATCGCCGTCGGCGATGCCGCCATCACCGGCGGGGGAATGCTGAAAGCCCGCTTTGTGATCCACGCGGCGAGCATGCGGTTGGGCGGCCGGACCAGTGCCGAGGGCTTACGTGGCTCGACACGCCGCAGCCTGGAAATCGCGAAGGCGCGCGACTTGCGGTCGATCGCCTTCCCTGCTGTCGGCACCGGCATCGCCCGCTTTCCGCTCGAAGAGTGCGCCACGATCATGCTCGAGGAGATTGCGGCCCATGGAAGGAATCCGACCACCATCCGCGAAGTTCGGTTCGTCCTCTTCGGCGCGGATGCCGAATCCACCTTCCGCGATGAGGCGAACCGCCAGCTAGTGGCCGGTGAACAGTCCCGGGAAGAAGATTGAGGCGAGAAACGCCAGCGTCACGACCGTTAGGAACACCAGAACCACCCCGCTGAAAAGGTTGAAGAGCGGCGAATTCGCATAGGAGCCCATGATCCGCTTGTCATTGGCCAGCAGGATGAGAAGCGGCAAGAGGAGGGGCAGCATCATCCCATTGATGACGTTGGGGAGGTTGGTGATCAGGACCAAGGGAGCGTTCGGGAACATCGCGATGCCCGCACCGATGACGATCATGGCCGTGTAAATCGTCAGGAAGGCTGGGGCCTCGCGGAAAGACTTGTCGATCCCTCGCTCGAGCCCAAAGGCCTCGGTGATTGCGTAGGTGGTGGACAGCGGCAGCACGGACGCCGCCATCAGCGACGCGTTCAGCAGTCCAATCGCAAACAGCTGTTCCGCATACTGGCCGGCCAGCGGTTTGAGGGCCAACGCAATCTTCGAAAACGCCGACGGGTCGGACGGGTCGACATGGATGTGCGCCGCATAGACCGTTGCCCCGGTCGCGACGATGATGAAAAAGGCTACGACGTTCAACATCACGATGCCGGCGATCGTGTCAATCCGTTCGAACTTGAGGTCGTCGGGATGGAGCCCCTTGTCCGCGACGTTCGACTGCTGGAAGAACGCCATCCATGGGGTGATCGTCGTTCCGACGATCGTGATGAAGATCAGGAGGTATGGCGCCGTGAAGTGGAAGGTGGGCACCACCGTGTGGCGGACCACGTCGCCCCACCGCGGGTGAGCGAGAATGGCGGACACGATATATCCCAGGTAGGCCAGGGTGAGGAGCAGCAGCACCCGCTCCACTACCCGAAACGAGCCACGCAGCACGACGAACCAGACCACGATTGCAGCGACCGGGATCGCCACGTAGCGGGCGACGTCGCCGAACAGCAGCTGGGCCGCGCCGCCAACCCCGGCAAATTCCGCGACCGTGGTTGCGGCGTTGGCCAAGAAAAGGAGGATCATCACCACGAGGGTCGGCCTGACGCCAAAGTTCTCGCGAATCAGGTCCGATAACCCCTTTCCGGTGACGGTGCCCATGCGGGCGACCATCGACTGAATCGCGACCAGACAGATGGCCGTGACGATCAGCAACCACAGCAGGTCGTAGCCGAACTGCGAGCCGGCCAGGGCGTACCCGGTGATCCCCGTGGCGTCGTTGTCGACATTGCCGGTGATGATCCCCGGCCCGATCACCGCGAGCAGCATCACGAGCCGGGCTCGACGGCTTCGGAGGAGACCGAACGGCCGGGCCAGCGCTCTGGACGGCCCCAAGGCGGTTAGAAGATGCGGCGGCGGCGCCCGCCCGCCCGCGCCGGCATGACCCGCTCCATCACGTCATCGACGGTCACGATGCCGTGGATCCGGTTGTGCTCGTCGACCACCGGAACGGCGAGGAGATTGTATTTCGAGGTCACCTCGGCCACCTCGCGCGGTCCGGCATCGAGGCGCACGGAAATCACGCTCTTGATCATGAAGTCGCGGATCTTGGTCTCAGGCTTGGCCACGATCAGGTCGCGCAGGGAGAGGACGCCCAGCAGGTGCTCCTCCTCGTCGATGACGTAGACGTAGTAGACGCTCTCGGCATCCGGCTCGAGCTCGCGCAGTCGTTCGATCGCCTCGGCGGCGGTCAGCGTATGCAGCACCGCGACGTACTCGGTGGTCATCAGGCCACCGGCCGTGTCCTCTCGATAGGCAAGCAGCTCCTCGACGTCGCCCGCCTCGTCTTCTTCCATCTTCTGAAGCAACTGTTGAGCCCGCTCGCGTGGCATATCCGCGAGCAAGTCCGCGACCTCGTCCGGGGCCATCGCCTCCAGGATGTCCGACGCGCGCTCGACGTCCAAACGCTCCAGGATGGACGCCTGCATCTGTGGCTCGTCGATCTCCTCCAGCGTATCCGCGGCCTTCTCATCATCGAGGGCAGCGAAGACGGCGCTGCGATCGTCCGGGCTGAGCTCGTTGACGATATCCGCGATGTCGGCCGGATGCAGCTTGGCGAGCTTGGTGTGGGCGATCCGCAGCTTGACCGAGCTGACGTCGGTCTTCACCGGGTCGACCGCCTCCCAGGAGATCAGCTTTTGTGGCCAATCCAACCCGAGGGCGGCGGTAATCCGCCGGCCCAGCCCCTCCAGCCCGACCCGCCGCGCCAGCCCCCGGCTGCCGATATCGACGCCGATGACGAGCATCGACCCTTCGACCTGGGAGAGCTGCAGGTCGTTCACGCGCACCACCCGGCGGCCGTCCATGTCCACGATCTGCTTGTCGAGGATTTGCCGCGCAAGCCAGAGCTCGGTATCGGCACGGCTGTGCGGCTGCAAGCTCGCGGCATCCACCTTCAGGCTGAGCTCTTTGTTGTCCCAGCTGCGGACCACCGACCAGTCGAGCGAGCGCACCTTTCGGTTGTTCTTCAGGATCACGGCGGTGACCTTGGGGAAGGGCTCGGTCATCACCACTACGAGGTCCCGAACTCGTCCGACGCGATGCTGTCGAACGTCGACCACCTCAGCGTTGAGGAAGTCGCTGAGGAAGATCAAACGCTAGCCTCGAAATTGCTTGAAGAGCAAGGACGCGTTGTGGCCGCCGAAGCCGAACGAGTTCGACAGCGCCAGCTTGATGTCCAGCTCGCGCGCGCCCTCCGGGATGTAGTCGAGGTCACATTGCGGGTCCGGGTGCTCGAGGTTGATGGTGGGTGGCGCCACGCCCTCCTCGATGGCCTTCACCGAAATCACCGCCTCAACCGATCCCGCGGCGCCGAGGAGATGCCCCAGCATCGATTTCGTCGAACTGATGGGGATCCGGTAGGCGGCGTCGCCAAAGATCTCTTTGAACGCCAGCGTTTCGGCAACGTCGCCCAACTGAGTCGCGGTCCCGTGCGCGTTGATGTAGCTCACATCTGCCGGCGCGACCCGCGCTTTGGCCAGCGTCCGCTTCATCGCCTGGGCTGCGCCGGCGCCCACCGGATCCGGTGCCGTGATGTGGCCGGCATCGGCGGTCGCCCCGTAGCCGACGATCTCGGCGATGATGGGTGCACCCCGCTTCCGCGCTGACTCGAGTTCCTCGAGGATCAGGATCCCGGCCCCTTCCCCCATGACAAAGCCATCGCGCTCCACGTCGAAGGGCCGGCTCGCCCGGCTGGGCTCGATGTCGCGTGTCGAGACGGCGCGTGACGCGCAGAACGCCGCCAGCGCCAGGGGGGTGACACAGGCTTCGCTACCGCCTGCAATCATCGCCGTCGCGTCGCCACGCCTGATGGTTTCGAAGGCCTCACCAATCGCGTGCGCACCGGAACTGCACGCGGAAACCGTGCAAAAGTTCGGGCCGCGGGCGCCCGTGGCAATCGAGATCTGACCGGCTCCCATGTCCGCGATCATCATCGGCACCGTGAAAGGACTGATGCGAGAGGGTCCTCGTTCCTTGAGGATGGTATGCGCCTCCTCGATCATCTCCAGGCCGCCGATCGCGCTCCCCACTATGACACCGACCCGGTCTCGGTTCGCCTCGGTGACCTGGAGGCCTGAGCCGTCGAGCGCCTCGCGGGTGGCGACCATCGCGAACTGCACGAAGCGCGACATCCGGCGCGCCTCCTTACGGTCGAGGCGAGCCTCAGGCTTGAAATCCAACACCTCGCTCGCCACCTTGCTCGGCATCGCCGATGGATCGAACGCCTGCACGCGGCGCACGCCCGATCGACCGGCCTTGACGGCCTCCCACGTCTCACGCGTGGTGTGCCCGAGGGAGGTGATGGCACCGGTGCCGGTGACGACGACCCGCGAGCCATTTACCACTTCACGCTCGCCTTTCCACACCGGGGCTCGCTTCTGCGATCCCTCCGCCGCCCCAGCGAAGACACGCAGCCGCCCAGCTCGGGCCGCTGCCACCGGCGAGCACCAGCGCCGTCATCCCGTTTTGTAGCCGCCCCTCCTTGACCGCGTCGTGCAGCGCGGTCAGCGGCGCGGCCGCCAGCAACGATCCATAGCGCACCGGATCCAGAAGCATGCGGCTCGATGAGACGCCGGCCATCTTGCTCCATGCCTGCATCAGCTCGGGCGCCGACTGCTCACCGATCACCAGGTCGATGTCCGACATGGCCAGGCTCGCCTTCTGCAGGCACTCAGCCGCCCCCTCCGTCATCCCACGCAGCAGCGTGTGATCCTGGGCATCGCCGTTCGCGTCGCTTCGGGCAGCGCCACCGGCCATGGTCGATAGCACCCCGCCGCCGTCGCCGGCCTGGGTGAGCACCACGGCGGCGGCTCCGTGGCCGTGAACCCTGCCGCTCTGTCCTGGCAGGTCGACCAGCTGGTTATCCGACTCGGCCCCGATCAGCAAGACACCCCGGGCGCCGGCCGCCGTGTAGCGGATTCCCACATTGAGCGCCGCCAGCAGGCTGGTCTCCGCCGCATAGAGGTCGAAGCTCGCGACCATCGGCAGTTTGAGCTCCGTCTGCACCAGGCAGGCCGTGGTGGGCCAGAGGACGTCCGGGGTCGTGGTGCCGACGATGATCATCTCGATGTCCGAGGAGTTCACCCCCGCCGCCCGCAACGCGGCCCGCGCGGCACCGGCCGCGAGCGAGGGCGTGCTCAAGCCGTGGTCGCCCTTTACGCGGTAGGCGACCCCCGTTAGATCCGCGCCCGTCACCCGCCGTGCCATTTGGGCGTCGGCGGGCGGGCGGTAGATTCCCAGGCCGGCGATCGCCCCGAGGGCCAATCCGCGGCGTGCCTGGGCAAGCGAAGGCATCGAGGCTGAGGTCACGCGCTCATTTTAAGTCCGGCTTTTGCGCAGGGTTACGTTTGGGCTGAGTTGGCCCGTAACCAAGCGCTATCTCGGGGGATACATCTTCTGCGGGCCAGCCTCGGTATTCGCGCTCCCGGTCGCGGTTCGCTATTGTATAGCCAAATTTGGGCACGAGACCGTGCCCGCAACTCCAAACCTGTAGGAGGGAAGGATGGCCGAAGCGAATTTCGACAAGTTCCGTGGCATCATCGCAGAGCAGCTTGGCGTCGACGTCGAGAAGGTGACCCCGGAAGCGTCCTTTACCGATGACCTGCAGGCCGACTCCCTGGACCTGGTCGAGCTGATCATGGCCTTCGAGGAGGAGTACGGGATGGAGATCTCCGATGAGGACGCCCAGAAGCTTCGTACCGTCGGCGAAGCCTGGAATTACGTCAAAGGGAAGGTGTCCGTCGCCTGACGCAGAACCTCCCGATGACCGTCCCGTACGGTGCGGGCCCGGTCGCCTTCGTCTTCCCCGGCCAGGGTTCGCAGTACGTCGGGATGGGCAAAGCCCTCTTCGACGTCTCCGAGACCGCCCGCCAGGTGTTCCGGCGGGCCGACGAGATCCTTGGCTTCGCGCTGACTCGGATGTGTTTCGAGGGGCCCGAAGAGGAGCTCAACGACACCATCAACGCCCAGCCGGCCATCCTCACCGTGAGCATCGCGTGCCTCAACGTGCTTCGCGAGCGGTGGCAGGCCATGGGCCAGGTGGTCGCCCCGCAGTACGTCGCCGGCCATAGCCTGGGCGAGTTCACGGCGCTGGTGGCGGCGGACGTCATCGACTTCGACAGCGCCCTGGTGTTGGTGCGCGAGCGCGGTCGGTTGATGAAAGAGAACGGCAGCGAGCGGCCAGGCGGGATGCTGGCGGTGCTCGGACTCGATCGTGAGGTGATCGAGGCGGTCGTCGCCGAAGCGGGCGCCAGCGGCGTCATCACGGTGGCGAACGCCAACTCGCCGGGACAGATCGTGCTCTCCGGCGAGGGCGCGGCCCTCGACCGCGCCACCGAGCTCGCCCGCGCTCGCGGCGCCACGCGGGTGGTTAGGCTGCCGATCAGCATCGCCTCGCATTCGCCGCTGATGGCGCGGGCCGCCGCCCAATTCGGCGAAATCGTGGCGCGGCTACCCCTCCGTCAGCCCCGGATCCCCGTGGTCGCGAATATCACCGGCCAGATCCTGACCAGCGCCGACGACATCCGCAAGGAGCTGGCCGACCATATCCTGAAGCCGGTCCAGTGGACCGCCTCGGTGGTGGAGATGGTCGCCCGCGGCAGCGCGGAATTCCTCGAGATCGGACCGGGCCAGGTACTCTCGGGGCTGATCCGCCGTATCAGTCAGGACGCCCACGTGGTGACCCTCAACGATCGCGAGGTCGCCCGCGTCCTCACTCCCTCGCCATCGGGATGAAACGCGTCGTGGTGACCGGAGTGGGGGCAGTGACACCCGTCGGCCTCGATGCGCCCAGCACCTGGGCCGCCCTGCTGGAAG
>DATNNA010000041.1:0-3722 GCA_035602075.1 Binatus sp. (SeqCode)
GAGATCAAGGACAAGGAGTTCGTGGTCCTGGTCGGGCCCTCGGGGTCGGGCAAGTCCACCGCCTTGCGGATGCTGGCCGGCCTCGAAGAGATCAGCGACGGCACGGTCAAGATCGGTGACCGGGTGGTCAACGACGTCGCCCCCAAGGATCGCGACATCGCCATGGTCTTCCAGTCCTATGCGCTCTACCCCCACATGACGGTCTACGACAACCTGTCGTTCGGGCTCAAGCTGCGCAAAACCCCGAAGAACGAGATCGACAAGCGCGTCCGCGACGCCGCCCAGATCCTGGGGCTCGAGCAGTTCCTCGATCGCAAGCCGAAGGCACTCTCCGGCGGCCAGCGACAGCGCGTCGCTCTCGGCCGCGCCATCGTCCGCCAGCCACAGGTCTTCCTGATGGACGAGCCGCTCTCGAACCTGGACGCCAAGCTCAGGGTGCAGACGCGGGTGCAGATCCTCAAGCTGCACCAGCGGCTGCAGACAACCTTCATCTATGTGACCCACGACCAGGTTGAGGCGATGACCATGGGTGACCGGATCGTCGTGCTCAACAACGGCATCGTCCAGCAGTTCGATACGCCGAAGACGCTCTACGAGCACCCAGTTAATCTGTTCGTGGCGGGCTTCATCGGCAGCCCGGCGATGAATTTCCTGACGGTGAAAATCGGCGGCGACGGCCAGTCGATGCTGACTGGGGAGGGCTTCCAGATCCCGGTCGACGAGCGGGTCCTTTCCGATGCGGGCGCGTCCCGGGGCCAAGAAGTCATCATGGGTGTCCGCCCCGAGGACTTGAAGGACATTCGCTTCCCCGGGAGGGACGGCCTGCCCAAGATCAAGAGCAAAGTCGAAGTCGTGGAGAGCATGGGAAGCGAGATCTTCGTCTACCTGAATATCGGGGGCAAGACGCTGACGGCTCGCATGGACCCACGCAGCGGCGATATCGAGCCTGGGCAGAACGTCGAGGTCGCGGTCGATACGCACCACCTGCACCTCTTCGATTCGAAGACCGAGAAGGCCCTCGTCAGCCACGGCGCGCCCGCCGCGGAAGTGCCTGCGATCGCCGACGCCCAGCAAGTCCGCTAGGCGTTGAATCTCGGTCTCGAGGGCCGGGTCGCCGCGGTCACCGGGGGCAGTCATGGCCTCGGCTACGCGATTGCCGAGCACCTGCTCGCTGAAGGGTGCCGTGTCGCGATTTGCGCCCGAGACGCCAAGCGGCTAACGGAGGCCGCCGCAGCGCTCGACGCGGGAGTCTTTGCGCAAACCGCCGATGTCGCGAAGCCGGGTCAGGTGGAAGCCTTTATTGAGGCGGCCGCGAACCACTTCGGCGGCCTGGACATCCTGGTCCACAACGCCGGCGGCGGTGGCGGCGCCGGGCTCGAGGCACTGGATGCCGAGTTCAGCCAGAGCCTGGAGGTCAATGTCCTCGCCGGCCTGCGCGCGGCACGCGCGGCGGTACCCTTCATGCGCCGCCAGCGGCGAGGCCGAATTATTTTCATCGCCTCTGTTTATGGCCGCGAGAGTGGCGGGCGGACCGGCTACAACATGGCCAAGGCGGCGGAAATCAGCCTGGCGAAGGCGCTGTCCCGTGAGCTGGCGAAGGACAACATCCTCGTCAACAGCGTCGCGCCCGGCTCGCTGATGTTCCCCGGTAGCAGCTGGGAACGGCGGCAGCAAGCCGACCCCGAGGGCATCGCCGCCTTCACCAAGTCCGACTTGCCCCTCGGCCGCTTCGGGAAACCGGAGGAAGTCGCGGCCGTGGTTGCGTTCCTCGCGTCCGACCGGGCCAGCCTGGTGACCGGCGCCTCCTGGACCGTCGACGGCGGCCAGTCCCGCAGCAACATATAGGGGCCCCGCCCCGGCGTGAAAAGGCGGGGAGAAAAAAGGCCGGCGGAGGGGAAACCCGCCGGCCCAGGGTCGTCCCCCTCTTCCCTCCCCCGCTTGCGGGGGAGGGTCAGGGTGGGGGCTCGTTCTATGCCTTACGAGGCTTGAGAATCCAGAGGGCCGCGCCGATCACGATCCCGAGGATCATCAACGTCATCGCGGTTCCCATCGGGGCGGTCGGTCCGTCGAGTGCCCGGGCCCGTGTCGGCGTACCGTCAACGATCGCCATCGGCTTGGTGCCATACGGCGCGACCTTCACGATGCCCATTGGCGTCACGCTCATGTCGTAGGTCACCTTGTCGTCCGGCGCATTCAGCGTCAGGTAGGTGAGCCAGCTGTCGCGAGGAATCCAGCTCATGTTCTTGTCGGTCGACAGATCCCGGTACAGGTTATCCGTCATCTTTTCCTGGAACTCGAGACTGAAGCCCTCCGCGCCCTGCACCTTGGTGCCGACGCCAGAGGCGCCGATCAGCGCGCGCCACTCGCTCGTATTGACCGGCTTGTCGGACAGCAGATAGAGATCCGCCTGCACCTGTTGCCCGGCCGCCAGGACCTCAAAGGGAACCCAGGGATGCGGGATCTTCATCGTGATCAGCACCGGCGCGCCGTCGCCGGCAATGAGGCGCTGCAACTTCGCACGATCTGCGTTGTACTTGGCTGCCATGAAAACCGGGCTGCCCTTCGCGTACTGAAGGATGTGGTTGTGCGTCTCGGCATCGATGGCGAAGCCGTTGCCGGCTGCCCAGTCGAGTACGGCCTGCCCGCTGCCGCGCAGCACCGTGATGTCGAGTGCGCGAACTTTGACCTGCTGCAGGACTTCTGCCGGACTGGCGAATCGGGCCCCCGCAGAGTCGAGGGCGAAGAACGGCTGCGGGTGGGTTTCGCGAGAGAGCCGTTGCAGCGTCCAGCCTCCACCCTCTTCGACTTTCTCGGGAACCGCCGGCAGCGGTACGATCCAGCCGAAGCTGTCCGCCTCGCCGGTGTAGCTGAAGCTGGTCATGTAGCGCTCGACGCCGTCATGCCAGGCGACGAGTGTGGTCGCCCGTTCGAGTCGGATTGCGCCGTTGGGGGCGATCAGACCGCCGCAGGCGGCCACCGGGAGCGCCTGCGTGAGAAAAACCGCCAGGGTCGCCGCCGCCGCGGGGACGAGCTTGTGAACCATGGGGAACCTCCTGTTCCGTCGTACGCGTCACTACTCAGACGCCGACGGCTCGGGAAAGTTCCCCCCGGCTTCTAGTGCGCCTTCGCCTCGCTCCTTTCGAATGCGTTGATGGGCTTGAGGATCTCGACTTTGACGGGCGCCGCTTCCTTGGCGAATTTGTCGGCGTCCGACGGCACCCCGATGACGTATCCGTAATGGTTCGGGATCGCCACCTGGGGCCGGATCTTCTTCACCAGTCCGGCCGCTTCAGAGGCGTTCATCACGTAGGGGTCGCCACCGATGCACACCAGGGCGACGTCGGTCTTGATCTGCTCGACGTCCGGATTCGGATCACCGTCACCGGAGAACCAGTAGCGGTTCCCGTCCAGTCTGAGGATGTAACCCACCCAGTTGTTGCTCTTCGGATGGGCCTGCAGCCGGTGCGGCGCGGTATTGTACGCGCGCACCGCCTCGACCTTGATGCCGGCCACGTCAAAGGAGTCGCCGGGGCTGATTGCCTTGACGTTGCCCTTGAGCTTCTCGGCCACATCGCGCGGAGCGACGAACTGGGTCGAGCTCTTGCGGATCTTCTCGATGTCCTCCGGCTCGAAGTGATCGGCGTGGGCATGGGTGATGAAGATGACGTCGGCGGGGTCCTCCTGGCCCTTTCGCAGGCCCCAGGGGTCGATGTACACGGTGA
>DATNNA010000042.1:0-4887 GCA_035602075.1 Binatus sp. (SeqCode)
TACCGACCTGGAAACGGCGTCGGATCGTGGCTCTCCAGCGAGATCGCGCCATGACCATCGATGGTGCCCACGACGTGTTCCGTCGCGGGCCTGCCGGCGATGTAGTCGAAGCGGAACCCTTGCCCCTCAGGCTGTAGCCGCAGCGCATTCAGCAGATCAGCTTGCTGCAAGATCCGGCGGTCGTCGTTCGCCGTCAGATGCGCGGCATCGAGTTTCTCGTGGCGAACGATCGTGTCAAACGTGGCAGGGTCCTGGGACCGCAGTGCTGCAACCTCTTGGGCCGCCTCCGCGTCGTCCGGCATACGAACCACCGGGGGCCCGCAGAACCGGGGTGCTCCTATCGTGTCGATCAAGCGGTATTTCAGCTCCGGGATCGTAAGCGGCTGCGTGAGCCCGCCGTACTTGACCGAGCCGCACGCCGTCAGTGACAGTAAGACAAGGGCGACGATCAGACGGCGCACAACATTAAGACGTCGCTGATCCAAAAAGGTTCCGGCAGCCGTATTATGGGCGCCATGCAAGGTGTGAATTGGCTCTGGTGGATCATCATCGGCGGCATCGCGGGGGCGCTCGCTGGGCGGGTCGTCAGAGGGCGCGGGTTCGGGATCATCGTGGACATCATCGTCGGGATCGTGGGCGCCTTCATCGGCGGATGGATCATCACCGGTCTCCTCAACATCGGTGGGAGCGGGATTCTGTTCAGTTTCATCGTCGCCTTTATTGGCGCCGTCATCCTGCTGTGGGTGCTGCGCCTGGTGGCCAAGCGGGGTTAGCTTCTCGCGGCGCTCAAGAGCTCGAGCTTTGTGCGGCGTCTGATGCCACGCTCCGTCACATTAAGGCGTCGGCCAGTCTCGTATTGAGCTTGTTGCATATTTGGTTGCAACTCGAGTTATGATGCCGCTGTGAAACGAACTCCGAAATACATCCTCGCCATTACCGTCGTGGCCCTTGTCGTCGCGTCAAACTCGATCGCCGCGCTGGCGGCCCTCCAGCCACGGCTGGGAACGTCCACAAGCTTCGCGGTGCTCGCGGCAGCGGGGATCACCAACACTGGTCCAACCACAATCACTGGTGACGTCGGGACGTTTCCGACGACGTCAGAGACCGGATTTGCCAGCGTAACGCTCACACCTGGGTCAGTTAACCACGCGGGCGACGCAGTTACGCAGGGGGCCCGAACCGCCGAGGTGACGGCCTACAACGACCTGGCGAACCAGACGCCCTGTCCCGTCTTTGGCACCAACCCCGGGACTCTCGATGGCCGCACCCTGATCCCAGGCTGCTATAAGTTCAGCTCGACGGCGCTCCTCAACGTTGGGCAGACGCTCACCCTTAGCGGGTTTGGCGTCTATGTCTTCCAGATCGGGAGCGCGCTCACGATTGGGAACGGCACAACAGTGGCCCTCATCAATAACGCGCAGGCCTGCGGTGTCTACTGGCAGGTCACGAGTTCGGCCAGCATCGGGACAACCGCCAACTTTCAGGGAACCTTGATCGCCGGCACCAGCATCACTGTCACCACAGGGGCACTCTGGACCGGCCGCGCTCTGGCTGGAGCTCTCGCCCCGTCCGGGGCTGTGACAATGGACAGCAACACGATTACACGGCCGGCCGCCAACTGTGCCGCGCTGGCCACGGTTGGTGCGGCGCCCACAGTCTCCGGAGCGCCCAGCGGTGGCGGTGGCCCGCTTCAAAGCCATGGCCTTCCCTGGATGCTGGCGCTGGTCGCCGGTGTCCTGGCGAGCGCTGGCGCCGTCGGATTAGGCTTGACGATCCGAGGCCGCTTCAAAACCATCCGGTAGTAATCTGGTCGGCGGGAAGGTAGGGGTCGACTGCAATGCTGTCCGCACGCCACGACTCGCCCGGCCGGCTCTGGTCCGCGCTGACCGTTGTCATTGTCCTGGCCGCCTGCGGAAACGCCCAGGCAAGTGGCAGCTCATCTCGACTTGCCGCAACCTCGCCCCGCCCGTCCTCTGGCGTGCCGGCCTTGGCTCGGTCCGCCGACCAGTTGGTCGTTCCGGCGCCATTGGTAGACCCGGGCGTGGATCTGCGGGCCGGCCCGGTGGACGTTCCACTCGAGCTTCGAATTCCGCGGCTGCGGATCAGCGCCCCGGTTCAGGGGGTGGGGCTTACACCGAAGAACGTGATGGACGCACCGACCGGCGCGCCCAACGACCCGGTGTGGGAGAAGGCGTTCTGGTATCGGGGGAGCGGGATCCCGGGTGATGCGACCACCGCCATCATCGCCGGTCACGTCGACGATGTCCTCGGTCGGCCCGCTCTCTTCGCCCGCCTCAAGGACCTCCGGCCAGGCGACCCCATCGTCGTCCATGACGCGCGGGGCGGCGTCAACGTTGAGTTCCTGGTAACCGAGACTGTTGTCTACACGCTTGCGCAGACCCTCGACCACACGGTTCTCGCGCGCATCTACGGGTCCGGACCGGCCGATGGCCAGGGGCCGCAGCCTTCGCCCGACGGCCTCGCCCACCTGACGCTGATGACCTGCACCGGACACTGGGTCCACGGATGGGGCACCTTCGATCAGCGTCTGGCCGTGTACGCCGTCAGCCTCCCGTCGCCGCTAACGCCTGCCATTGCCTCGCCGCATCAGCGGACGTAATCGACCTGGCCCGGCCGTTACGCAGCGAGGTGCCGGTCGCGGGCGCGAAACAGAAGGCGTTGCCGGATGCCGTAGACCGCCACGGTGCCGCCGCCGACACCAAGCGCGGCCGCGACCAGGCCCCCGAACGCCAGCAGCAGCTGTCGAGTGGCGATCCCGTATCCGATGACGCCGAGGCCAGGAAGACCGAGAACCACGACAACAGCCAGGCCGAGCCAGATGGTGGCAGGCGTGACCCAGGTCGTGCGCAATGAGAGCCCTCCGGGTCGAGACCACATCAGCGCCATGAAACGGTCCGCGATGGGCAGCAACCGCAACTGCCACGAATCAAGCGGCGGCGCATCCTTCGGCACTCGGGTCCAGGGATAGCTGATGAGAGAGCAACGCCATATCGGTCCGCGACTTTCCCTACCGAGGCGGGGTCCAGCCCGGAAACATTAGTACGCGCCTGGTTGATTCGGCGATCCGACGCTCATAGAATCCGCGCGCAAGGATGCGGGCCCCAGGTACCCGGCTGATCGCCCCGATTCTGATCATCGCGTTGAGCGCATGCGGCGCCTCCCAGGCTGCCACACCAGTGCGCCCGTCCGCCCAGCAGCCAACGCCGACTCCGGTCAGCTCACCGACGGAAACAGCCGCGCCGCACGTCACCGTCGTCGATGCGGCCTACGTGGCCGCCGAGCTGAATGGCGTGGAACAGGGAATCCGCCTAGCGGATACACCAGCCCAGGAATATCTCAGCCTTGGCCGGCGCCAGCAAAGCGCCTACCATCTGCTCGCCGCTCATCCCGATTGGGTGCCGAGCGTCCTCAGCGGGGTGTCACCGTCGGTTCGCTCCGCGATCCAGGCCAACATCAGTGCTGCGCAGCAGATCGACTCCCTGAATGGGGCAAGCAGCGCGCTGCCCCATTGGCACATCATCGCGCCACCCGCGCCCGAGGTTCTGCTCGGCTATTACCGCGAGGGCCAGCAGGCCTACGGGATCCAGTGGCAATATCTCGCCGCCATCAACTTGATCGAGACCAACATGGGCCGCATCCAGGGCCTGAGCTCGGCGGGCGCGCAGGGGCCGATGCAGTTCATGCCCGCCACCTGGGCCAGCTATGGCCACGGCGACGTTAACAATCCGCACGATGCGATCCTCGCCGCCGGTCGCTACCTGCAGGCGCATGGCGCGCCATCGAACATGAGCCGTGCGATCTACGCCTACAACCCGAGCAACCTCTACGTGCGAGCCGTTCAGCTCTATGCGCAGCAGATGTTCGCCAACGAGCGGACCTTCCTCGCGTACTACAACTGGGAGGTTTACTTCCAAAGAAAGAACGGCGAGGTGCTCTTGCCGGAAGGCTTCACCGGCTAACGGCTTTCGCCGGCGCGGTCAGGACCCGCGCAAAGAACCGGTACGTCCGCTGCAGCGCATCGTCGATTGCCGCCTTGTGATCGGTCGCCCCATAGCGAAGGAACCCGTGCGGCGCGCCAGGATAGGTAACGATTTCCTTTTCAGTTTTGAGCGCGTCACGAAACGCCGCGATCTGGTCGGCCGGTATGTTGGCGTCCGCACCGCCGAAAATTCCTAAGACCGGGACCCCGATCTCGGCGGCGATCTGCAGCGGCGAGAGACGGCCTGGCTCCGCTTGAAGATGCCCATAGTAGGCGACGGCACCGGCCAAGCCAACAACCCGGGCGGCCGACGCGTAGGCGAGGCGGCCTCCCATACAGAATCCCCAGCAGGCCACCGTGGGGGCACCACGCGCCTGCAAATCATCGGCAGCCGTCTGCATGTCAGCCAAGAATCGCTCGTCGGATAGCTGCTGGGCTCGCTGCGCCGCGCGGGCCATCGCCTCCGGCTTGGTGCCGGTCCGCTCCGGTGCTCGCATCGACTCCGGCAGATCGCCCTGGCGCCCGAAGAAATCGACCAGCGCCGCCGCATGGCCGTGCCCGGTGATGCGCCGGGCCAGATCCTTATAGAAGTCGGTGTAACCCCAGATGTCGTGGATGATGAGAACCGCGCCGCGGCGGAAACCCGTCGCCGGCAGGGCCACGAACTCTCGCAGGGTCGCGCCGTCGCCGGCCAGTAGGGTTGGCTCCTCCTCTTTGACAGCGGCCGCCGGACGTGGACCAGCATCCTCTCCCGGCGCGGTACACATTCGCCCAGTCTAAGATCTGAGTCCGCGAACGAATTCGGCCACCCGGTCCATCGCCGCGTCGATCACCGGCAGTAGACCATGACCGACGCCCGGAAAGGTCACGAGCTGCCCCTTCCGCAA
>DATNNA010000043.1:0-2855 GCA_035602075.1 Binatus sp. (SeqCode)
CTGTCCGGCAGGAATCGTGGCCAGGTTGAGGGAGTATTCGCCCGGATCGAAGCCGAGCGCGATGACGCAGTCGTCGGGACCGATGCTCCGCCAGAGCTTCATCGCCTCATCGTTGCCGCCGAAGGAGATGTAGCCGAAGCCGTAACGGTTGTCAGGGGAAATGGCATTGGCGCCGTTGACCGACCAAACGGTGGGCGCCTGGAGCAGCTCCGACAACTGCGTCGTCAGGGCCGGCATGCCTGGCCAGCGCGCGGCTTCGCTGCCGACATAGATCACGACCCGGCGCCCGTCGGCGATCCGGGGAAACTCCTGAACGAAGCGCTCGACGTCCTGCGGACGAAAGCCGCGGGGTCGCGGACGTGACGGCACGTCGATCTCAACGGCCTTGGACAGGATGTCCGGATAGAACGCGATGGCGACCGGCTTCGATTCCATCAGGATCGACTGCGCGCGCTCGAGCTGTTCTTCCATGGTGTCGATGTCGTCGATCACAACACAGCCGTCACCCAACTCGGCCTGGAGCTGGGGCACGATGTTCATGCCGTGGACGGAGACGTCCTGGAGCGGCGCCTGCCCGATCGACATCGTCGAATTGAGCGCGATCAGGTAGACGGCCGGGATGTTGTGCAGCTTGGCGTCGGTCATGCCGCTCCCGCCCAGCTTGGTGGCGGCGCCGGTGGTAGTGATGCAGCCGGCAATCCGCCCCGAGGCCAAGTAATAGCCGAGCGGGACGAAGCCGGCGACATATTCGCCCATCGTCAGCATCCGCGGCACCCCGTCACGAACCTCCGACGGGTCGGATATCGGCTCGAGGTGCTTGGCCACGTGAATCAGGCCGCCGCCGTTGACGCCGGCGTAGGCGGTGACGCCCCAGCGGCGCAGCGTCTCGATCAGCCAGAAGTTGCCGCTGGTGCGCTCCATCGGCGCCGGCCCAAACGGTGTCAGCTCCTGCTCGACGCGGTCGATCATTTCAGTACTCATCAAATTCGACGCCCCTCAACCGCTGAACATGCGATTGATGGCTTCCGTCACCTCGTGTCCGCGCCCGAACGGATGGGCCTCGGAAGGCCGTCCCGCGACGGCGGCGGTAAGCGCCTGTGTGCAGATGTCCGCCACGTCGATCTGGTGCCGGCGCTCCTGGATCTCGTGGTGCAGTCCGTCGGGGATCTCGATTGTGTAGCTGGCCATCGGTACCTCCTCCTCGTTGCAGCTGGCTTGGTCGAACGACAGGCTCTGCTGCAAGGACGAGAGGATCCCCTCCCGCGGTACCACCCTGCTTGCGGCCACGGCCGCCGCTCTTGTTGAGCCGGCCAGCTCTGGGGGTGAGTAAATCCCCATCAACGCCGGTTGACTCAATCCGACACGCTACCAGCCCCCGCCACGCTCGTCTATTGTGCAAACCAACCAAAAGTCATTGGTTTCTTTGGTCCTTCACGCCAGCCTCTGCTTGACGCATACTAGTCACTCCCATGGCGCTCACTGTCCGGGAAGCGATGGCGCTGGGGGGGTTGAAGAGGGGCGAGGTGCTGGCCGGGGCCGGCGGCCTCGACCGCACCATTACCTGGGTGAAGGTGCTCGAATCCCCCGAAACGATCAGCTGGCTCGCCGAGGGCGAGCTGCTGCTGACGGTGGCATTCGCTATCAAGGACGACGAGGCGGCCCAGAAGGACCTGATGCGCAACCTGGCCGCGGTCGGCTCCGCCGGCCTGGTCATCAAGCCGGAGCGTTACCTACCCCATATCCCGGACGACATGCTCGGCCAGGCGGATGAGTTCAACATCCCCCTAATCCGAATCCCTCCGGACGTCTCTTACCTGGAGATCATGAACCCGATCCTGGAGCGGATCATCAACGCCCAGAACACCCAGCTCCGGCGCTCGATCGAGATCCACAAGCAGTTCACCCACCTTGCCCTCGACGGGCAAGGCCTGGAGGCCATCGTCAAGACGTTGGGCGAGCTGGTCGAGAGCTCGATCGCCCTCGAGGACGTGAACTTCCACCTGCTGGCCAGCCACGTGGTCCCGGGTGTCACCGACAAGCACCGCCAGCAAACGCTGAGCCAGCACGGCACGCCGCTCAAGGTCCGCCAGGCGGCCGCCATCAAGAGCATGCTCCAGGAGGTGGTGCGTGGCCGCGCGCCACACAAGGTGCCGCCCTTTCCGGAGCTGGGCCTGACCGCCCCCCGGATCATCACGCCCGTCCTCGCCGGTCGCGAGAACCTCGGCTACCTCTCGATCATCGATCACCCGCAGCATCTCGAAGAGCTGGCGATGGTGGCGATCGAGCACGCTGCCACCGTCATCGCGCTCGAGATGATCAAACAGCGGGCGGTCGCCGAAGCCGAGGATCGGGTTCGGGGCGAGCTGGTCGACGATCTGCTCAACGGAACCTTCGGCGACCAGGCCAACGTCCAGCGCCGGGCGCGACACCTTCGCTATGACCTGTCGGTGCCGCACCGCCTGCTGGTGGTCGACGTCGATCATTTCGGGCGGTTCATCAGGGAGCGACGCTACGAGGAAGGGCGGGTCATCGCGCTCAAGCATCAGCTGTTCCAGGTCGTGACCGGCGCCGTTCGCCGGCAGCATCCGCGCCACCTGGTCAGCGCCCACAGCGATAGCGTCATCGTGCTGGTGCCCCAACCGGCCGACGGCAAGGACCCCGAGGCCGAGGACCTGGCCGCGCGCATCCGAGAGGCGGTCGCCGAGTCGGAGCTAGGCATCACCGTGTCGGTCTCGATCGGCCGGCTCTGCGTGAAGCCTGACGACTTCAAGCCCGCCTTCGCCGAGGCCCAGCGGGCTCTCGACCTGATGGTGCGCTTCGGCAAGCGCGAACAGGTCATCAACTACGAGCGGCTG
>DATNNA010000044.1:0-15463 GCA_035602075.1 Binatus sp. (SeqCode)
TCCCAGCGCCCGAGGTTGAGTCCCATCATGTGCTCGCGCAGGTTGTAGGCGAATTCCTCCATCTGGTAGGCGAGCGGGTGGGACTCGACGAGCGCCATGCATTTGATGTAGTCGGACGGCCATCCGCGCGCCGCCGAGACGGCTTGAAAGAGATCCCTCCACCAGAGCGCTTCGTCGGCCGACTCCGACTTGGCGATGTAGATGGAGAGCGGATGCTTCAAGCGGGCGGGGTCGACCTGGTACGCGACCATCGCCACATCGAAGAGCGGCGCCGCCATCCGCTCACCCTTGATCACCCCGGCCTGCTCCAGGTGCAGGCCGCGCGGCCGTGTCAGGATGACGGTCTTGCTTTCGTTGATCGCGACCTCGCGATTGCGTTTGCGATCCTGGTAGGTGAGTTCACCGCGCAAGGCGGCGATGATGTTGCTGACTCCCTGCGTGATATTCGGCCAGGCATTGGCGACGGAGTCTTCGAGATCCAGCATGACTCCGGGCGCTCCGGAATTCAGCATCTTGACCACGAGCTCCGCGTCGTCCGCGGGGCCCGTCATCTGGTTGCGTTGATCCTGGCACCAGCCCGGCAGCGACACTTTCCAGCTACCGGTCGTTGCCTCCGAGGCCGGGAGATAGTCGGGTAACCGGCCCTGGTGAGCGGCCTCGAGGACCCGGCGCCGCCGGGCGGCGAGCTCCCGCTGACGCGGGGTGAACGCCTGGTGGAGGGGGAGCAGGAATTCGTAGAAACCGCGGGGCAGGTCGCGGGTCGGGTCCAGTTCCGGTGGCGCCTGGTTGACGGGTGGATCCACGGAGATCGCCGTCTTCATTTGCTAGTTCAGACTAGCAGCCCCCACCCTGCCCTCTCCCGGTGGGGGAGGGATGATCAACTTAGCTGGCTTTGCGCTGTTCGGCGCTGCGCCGCTCGTGTTCCCGGCGCTCGCCCCGCAAGATGACCTGCACCGCCGAGCTCCGATAGATGTATCCGCGCCTGATCGCCTGCTTGACCTGGCGCCAGTAGGCTTCCCGAAGCCAGCGCCGTTCGACCACCAGTTCGACGCCCATGAGGGTGAGGTGGTCGGCGGTCAGGGTCGCGACCGTGTCGGTCCGCTGAGCCTCGCGGACAGCCGCGAGGTCGAGCCCGGGCATCAGCCAGTCGGCCGGGATCTCGAGTGAGGCATCCGAGGTGTCGCCGCCATGGACCTCTGGCTGGTTCGCCACATTAGAAGGAACCTCAAAAACCCGGCAGTCTTGCGGCCCGGGTGGGGATTTAGGCCGGCGCGGCGCCTTCCACGGCGACGGGAAGATCGATCTCGAAGGTCGAGCCCTTCCCGGGCTGGCTGGCGACCTCCACCCGGCCGCCGTGGCCTTCGACGACCTGGCGCACCAGGTAGAGCCCGATCCCGGTGCCCACAACATTGTTGAGCTCCGGGTCGTTTACCCGGTAGAACTTCTCGAACAGCCGGGGGCGCGCTTCGGCGGAGATGCCGATTCCGTGGTCCTTGACCACAAGGCGGACATGCCCGTACTGCCGGTCGCCACTGACCTCGATCTCCGGCGGCCCCGTGCTGAACTTCACGGCGTTCTGCAGCAGGTTGTCGACCGCCGTGGCGAGCCGCTCCGGATCCCCAACGACCGTCAGTGGTGCGGCCGCCAGGTCGAGGTGGACGGTACCCTGCTTGAGCGCCACCTGTGGACGGACCCGATCGACGGCATCCGTGACCACGGTTCGCAGGTCGAGCTCCGTCATTTGCTGCTCCGCCGCTCCGTCCTCCAGCCGGGCCAGCAGCAGCATGCGCTCGACCTGTCCGCGCATCTCACTCGCCTTATCCATCAGGGTTCGGATCGCCCGCTGCGCCGCCGGCGGCATGACGCCGAGCGATCCCTCCTCGAGCAGCGAGGCGTAGCCACGGATCACGGTGAGCGGCGTGCGCAGCTCATGCGAAGCAATTTGCATGAACTCGCGCCGGGCGCGTTCCAGCTCGACCAACGCATCGGCGCGTCCGCGTTCACTCTCCAGGGCTTGCCGGGTGTCGAGCGCGATGGCGGCCTGCGCAGAGACGAGCTGCAGCCGGCGGAGCTGTTCCGGCCGAAGCCAACGCGGCCGCCGCCAGTACAAGCCGACGAAGCCGACGAATCGTTGGCCGGCACGCATTGGCAGGAAGATGCTGGCCTTGACCCCCGCCAACTGGGTGCCACGGCGGGCCCAATCGGGAAGCTTCGTGTCGCTCTCCGGTTCGGCCACGTAGACGGTCACCCGCGGGTCCGCAAGCCAGGCCACCTGATCCGCGGTAAGCGGCGTGCCAACCGACGCGTCCTTCTCGGGCCATTGCCGGCCTCCGGTGGCTCCGACGTGATAGCGCCCGTCGGCCTGGAGCACCCGAAGCGTCGCGTAGTCCGCCTGACTCAGGTCGACGAAGCCCTGCAGGATGCGGCTGTCCACTTCACCATCCGGCAGCCCAGCGTCGGTCGGCTGGAGCGCCTCGATCGTCGCCAGGGCCTTGATCGTCTGCTCCGCCTCGGCGTACTGTTCGGCGTGGGAGAGCGCGAGAGCCGTCTGGGCCGCGATCGATTCCATCAGGCGCAGGTCGTCGTCGCTAAGCGATCGCGCCCCCTTCCGTGCCAGCGAGAGGACGCCAAACAGGCGGTTCCCTGTCACCATCGGGACGCTGATGATGCTTTCGGGGATGCGCGTGGTTCCGGCCGGGTAGACCATCCTCGAATCGACGCTCGCATCCGGGACGAGGAACGACCGCCGGGACTGGGCGGCGATGCCGGTGATGCCCTCGCCGAGCGAGAGGGTCACGGTATGCCAGTCGGTTCGTTCGTAGGACTCGGCCCGAGCGACCGACTTGACCAGGACGAGGCGCTCGGACGACTCGTCCCAGCGGTAGAGGCGGAAGTGCTGGTAATCGATGACGCGGAGCGTGGCTTCGGCCACCGTGTTGAGGACCTCCTCGGCGTCGAGGCTCTGGGTGATTCGCGGCGAGACCTCCTGTAACAGGTCCTTGCGCCGCCGCAGTAACGACTCTCGGCGCCGGGCGAGGTGGACGAACTGAATGACCGCGGCGGCGGCGAGGATGCCCGTCACCAGGCGGACGACGTCGCTGACGCTCACGACGCCAAAGCCTGCGACTGGCGGGAGGAAAAAGTAGTCAGTGACGAGGGCAACCGCCGCGGTGGCGGCAATCGCGGGGCCGCGACCCAGGCGCCAGGCGATGGCACCCACCAGCAGCACAAGAACCAGGAGAAAGGTCTCCACCCGCGGGATCCCCAGGACCCAGGCGAGGAGGGCGAGCCCGATCGACACGACGCCAACGGCGCCAACGGCAGCCCCATAGGAAAGAAGCCGCCGCATCATGGGTGCCCAGGATACGGAGAATCGGGAAGCGGACGCCTGCCGAGCACCAGCTTGAAGAACCGAGGCGCGCCCCCGTAGGCCGGAGCCCTTCGTGTCACAAAACCCATCTAGGGAGGTATCAGCATGAGGATAGCATGCCTACTCGACGTTGACTACGAGGACTGGCCATGGTGCCCAAAACCCCTCCCTCCTATCTAATGGCGGGGATGCCAGCCGGCCGGTCGACGAGGGAGATCCTGCAAGCCGCCGCACCGATCGCCCTCGCCGTCTTCGTCTTTGGCGCCTCGTTCGGCGTGCTCGCGGTTGCCGCGCACCTGCCCGCCTGGTCCGTCGTGCTGATGTCGGTACTGGTTTTTGCCGGCTCGGCCCAGTTCGCGGCTATCGGCGTGATCACCGCGGGCGGCAGCGTCCTCACGGCGATCTTCGCCGGCGCTCTTCTCAACCTTCGTTTCATCGCAACCGGGATCGCGGTGGCGCGATCGCTTCCCGGTGGGCGACTGTTGCGGTCGCTGCTGGCCCAGCTCTCGATCGATGAGAGCTATGCCATGGCGGCTCGCGCCGGGACACCTGGCCGGCCCGACGGCCGGACCCTGCTGGTAACGGGTGCATGCCTCTATGCCGTGTGGGTCGCGGGGACGCTGATCGGAGCGCTCCTCGGCCCGGTTTTGGGTGACCCCAAACGGCTCGGGCTCGATGCAGCCTTCCCGGCCGGCTTCGTCGCGCTGCTCTGGCCGATGCTGTCCGGGCGGATTGCCGTTCGCTGCGCCATCGGTGGGGTAGTGGCTGCCCTCGCCCTTGCGCCGTTCACGCCACCGGGGATCCCCCTGGCGGGCGCTGCCGTCGTCGGGTTATGGCTGGCCCGCTAGCACTGGCGCTCGTGCTGGGGCTCGCCAGCCTGTCCTTCATCATGCGGGCAACCGGATCGTTTCTGCCGAACCTGCCGTCCGTGGTCACGGAGCGGACCGCCGGGCTGGCGCCCGCACTGCTCGCGGCCCTGGTCGCGATCCAGCTGACCGGCCCGCACGGACTGATTCAGCTCGACGTCAAGGTGCCCGCAGTCTTCGTGGCCGCGGTGCTGGCCGCCCTGCGGGCTCCGTTCATCGTCTGCGTGGTCGCGGGCGCCCTGGTCGCTGCTCTCCTTCGGGCGCTCTTCCACTTCAACTAATCGCTTGTCAAGAAGGCCACTTCTGGCGAAGATGACAGGTACGGATATGAGGACGGGCTAAAGCCCGGGAGGTACTTCATGAAGGGGTGGTCGCGGAACGCGGTGACCTTCGGCGTCGCGTCGGCGGTGGTCACGCTGCTCTTGAACTGGATCGGCAACGCCACCGCAACCGGAGACCCCTGCAAACGCGGCTCGCCGCTGGGCCTGCTGGCGTTTCTCGTTTTCCTCGGACTCATGGGCGCAGCCGGGTTCATGACGGCCCGCGACGGCGGGACTATCGGGGCGGCCACCATGGCCGGCCTGGTCGGCGCGCTGATTTCGGCGGTTGGCACGGTGATCGCTTTCCTCATCATCGTCAGCTCGATCGATGCCAGTAAGTGCGTGGTGAACAACACCACCGGGGTCAGCTCACAGGCGCTGCTCACAACGGGCGGGGTCGTCGCCGCCGTCGTCCTCAGCCTCATCGGGCTTGGGGTGGGGGCGGGTGCGGGCGCGATCGGCGGGTTGATGGGTCGTCGGCCGCCGGCAGCAACGACGGTCTGAAGGAGGGCGCGTCAGCCGGTAACGACCGCGTTGAGCGGCTGCCAGCTCTTCCCACCGTCGGTCGTGATGAGTAGCGACGGGAACTTGTAGGCCCAGCCGGTGGTTGGGGTGATGAACTGCATGGCTCCGCCAGGGAACGCGGTTGCGTCTGCGAGTGGACTCCAGCTAACCCCGCCGTCGTGGGTCACATAAAGCTCGTCGAACGCCGTCTCGCCCGGGAACGCTGGAGCCGCCTTCAGGATCGATGACCCATACCATCCCGTTCGCGCGTCAATAAAGGTTGGTCCCCCAACATAGGGGGCGACGCCGGGAAGGACGTGCGGCGCCCAGGTGTTGCCCCCGTCGTGGGTGGCGTAGACCTTTGCTGTTCCGGGTATTGGCTGGATACTGCAGGCCGTTCCCCCGTTTTGGCTCTGGCAGCTGGAGTTTTCCGTGTCGATCGATACGGTAAAGGTGGCGTCGCCTGATGACGTGAAGACAGGAGCGGATGCACCGACAATGCATGGGCAGGTTGGCATGTCGTCCAGGCTCGGCAGCGTTTGCGGCTGCCAGGTGCTGCCGGCGTCATGGGTGACATAGAGGTAGACTGACGGACCCGGGCCGCGGCACCTCCCGGCCGCCCAGCCCGTCGAGGGATCCCGGAAAGCGAGGGCAGCGAAAGGGTCCAGCTCGCAGTTCGGCTGGCTGGCCGCCTTGGGGCCGAAGGCGTGGCTCAGGGGGAGCGCCCCCAGCGCCGTTCCGTTCGGAGCCGTGTAATGACTGACCGCCGCCTGCTCCCAGCGAATACCGCCGTCGCTGGTCCGATAGATGGCGACGCCGTTGTCGACCTGTAAAAGCATCCAGCCACGTTGTGCATCGATGAAGTCCAATTGGCTCGGGCTTCCATCGGCAATCTGGAACGTGCCGCTCTGCCAGCTCTGGCCCCCGTCCGCGGTCCGAAACACGGTAATGGTCGCGGGCGTGGCCGCCGGATGGGCGACGACATGCGGGGTGACCGCCACCCAGGCATGGGTGACGTCGAGGAAGTCCATGGTTCGATCGGTCCATCCCGAAAAGCCCGGCGGCGTGACGTTGCGCCAATGAGCGCCCCCGTCTGCCGTGACGAGGACGGCGTCGTGAGCCTGGTTGCGGTCCTTACCCGGGGGTCCGACGGCCCAGCCGCGAAGGGGCGTGACCATTTTGAATGGAGTGCTGGTATACGCCGAGCCGATCTCGATTGGCCCAACTGGCACGCGCAGGCCGGGTGTATAGGACAGGTTGGGCCCCAGTGTGGGCGCGGGGGTCACGGTCGGCGTTAGCGACGGCGATGCGCTGGAAACTGGACTCTTGAGTGTCGAGGCCTGGCGGATACTTCGCAACTGCATGACGCCGAAACCCAGGGAGCCGATCAGTACGACGACCAGACCGGCCAGCGCCAGGTCTCTGATGAGGGCGGGTCGCCTGACATCTGCGAGCCTCTGCGCCGATGCGCGAGCAATGACCTTGCGCTCGAAATCAGGACGCCTCGGCACCTGACCCTCGTAGTCCTGCGCGTAGCCCCGTAGACGCGCTTCGATCTCATCCTTGCGCATCAGACCGCCATCCTGCGGTCCTGGCCGGCCGCCTCGAGTTTGATTCGCAACTTGCCCAGAGCCCGGTGAACGACCACCCGCACCGACACCTGGGGGCGGCCCAGGATCCGCGCCGTTTCCTTGAACGACTGGTCTTCGAAGTACCGGAGGTAGATCGCCTGCCGCTCACGCAGCGTGAGACTTCGCAAGGCATTCGTCAGTAATTCATCGACCGACCGTTCCTCCACGAGAGCAACCGGGTCCGCCGTTGCCTCGGCTCCCACCATGCCGGCCATCTGCTTTCGGCGTCGAAAGTGGTCGTGGGCGAGGTTGGTGATGATCCGATAGAGCCACCGGCGGAACTCGACCGGATCCGCCGGCGTGCCCGGCGACGCCCAGGCACGCGCGAACGCCTCCTGGACGATCTCCTCAGCGACGTCGATGTTCTGTACCAGCATGAAGGCAAATTTGAGCGCGGGACGTCCAAGCGAATAAACGAGAGGTTCGAACCACTGCCGACCACCGCTATTCAGCTCAGGCCCCTTTTGCTCGGTGTCTGCTCCCACAACGGGGAGCACGACGATTATGTTTCAGCGCCGCTGAGGCGAGTTCCTTGACACACCGATCGATCTCGCCCATCATGAGGCGAACTTCTTGAGGCGAACGTCCTACCCTACGTCTGGCTACAGCCTCGGGACGCGCGGCCGGCGATCGTCGCGCCGTCTCGTTGTCCCTCCGCGTCGGCGCACCCCCGTCATCAGGCTGGCGATCGTCGCCGCCGTCCTTTTGCTCGGCAGCCGCGCGCTCGGGCTCCTGCAGGCGCACCGCGACATTCATCCGGTCGCGGCCACCGCCCGCACCGCCACCCCGCATCCGGCGGTTGCGGCTCGGTCGGCGCCAAGCTCGCGTCCGCCGGCGGCCACGCCGTCGCCGTCGCGAGCGGCGGTGCCCACCCAGTTACCGGAGGTCAAGGTCCCGGTGTTGAGCGCCAGCTGGCTGCGCACCCACCCCATCGCTGAGACGCCGTCGATCAAGGGCCGGGCGGCGATCGTCGTCGACCTGACCGCCGGACAGATCCTCTACCAGCAGGACCAGGCCACCCGCTATGCGGACGCCTCACTGACCAAGATGATGACCGCCATGGTTGCGGCCGACCTGGTGCCGCTGGATACCGTGCTCACCGTCCCCGATGCGGCGACCCAGGCCGAACCCAACCACATGGGAATCAGCGCCGGGGAGAAGCTGACCGTGCGCGAGCTGCTCGATGGCATGATGCTCGACTCGGGGAACGACGCGGCCGAGGCGATCGCGATGGGCATCGTCGACCGCGCGGCCTTCATGAACTTCATGAACCAGAAAGCCACTGCGCTGCACCTGCGAGCGACGCACTTCACCAACCCTAGCGGGCTCGACGATGCCGATCACTACAGCTCGGCCTACGACCTCGCCGTTATGGGGGCGACGCTGCTCGCCGACTACCCGGACCTGCGCGCCATCGTCGGATCGAAACAGATCTCGATCTACTCGACGCCGCAGCACAAGGCGTTCAACCCGATCAACATCGATCGGCTGCTCTCGACCTATCCGGGCGCGATTGGGATCAAACCCGGTTATACGGGGGCGGCCGGCTACTGTCTCGCCGCCGCCGCCACGCGCAATGGCCGGACCATCCTTACGGTGGTGCTGGGGAGCACGCAGCATTTCACGGACGCGACGACCCTCCTCGACTTCGGATTTCGGCATCCAATAACCCACTAAGATTCGCGTGAGATGGGCGGCGACCTTGGGGAGATCTTCAAGCTCGGTATCCCGTGGACCAGCCTGGTCATTCGGGCGGTCATCATCTATGTCGTCTTCTTCATCGGCCTCCGCCTCTTCGGCAAGCGCGAGCTCGGTCAGTTCACCACCTTCGATCTCGTGCTCGTGCTGCTCGTCGCCAACGCGCTGCAGCCGGCGATCACCGGCCCCGACAACTCGGTCACCGGTGGCGCGATCATCATCGCCGTCCTGTTGCTCTTCAACCGCGGCGTGGCGTTGATTCGCAACCGCTGGCCGTGGTTCGATACGCTGATCGAGCCGCCGCCCACGGTGGTGGTCGAGGATGGCCAGATCAGCAAGCTCGCGCTGGAGAAGGAGGGCCTCAGCGAGACGGACGTCGAGATGGCCATCCGCGAACACGGCGTGGACAAGCTCAGCGATGTCAAGCAGGCGGTGCTCGAAAACGACGGAAGCATCAGCGTCGTGACAAAAGGCAGCGGCGAACGATATCGGCGTCGCCGTCGCGTCCGCTTCCTCAAGCGGTAGACGCCCGTGGCTGAAGAGCGCCGCGTCGTCACGATCCTCTTCGCTGACGTCGCGGGATCGACTGCGCTTGGCGATGCGCTCGACCCGGAGGACGTCCGGATCCTGCTGCGCCGCTATTTCGACCTCGCCCGCGAGACGGTGGCCGAGCACGGCGGGATCCTGGAAAAGTTCATCGGCGACGCCGTGGTTGCGGTCTTCGGCTTTCCGCAGACCCACGACGACGATCCGCAGCGCGCCCTCGCCGCCGCCCTGGCGCTGCGCGACCGCGTCCGTGCCGACCCCGGCCTCGGCGACCGCCTTCCGATTCGCCTGGGCATCAACACCGGCGAGGTGGTCGCGGCGCGGGAGAGCGCCACCGGCGATTTTCCGTTGAGCGGCGATGCCGTCAACGTTGCGGCACGGTTGCAGCAAACCGCCGAGTCATGGGGCATCCTCTGTGGTGAACGCACCGTGGCCAGCGTCCGTGGCGGCTTCGAGTTCGGGCCGGTGATGACGGTCGAGGTGCGCGGCAAGGCCCAACCGATCCGCGCCGTGTCGCTGCTCGGGCGCGCGGCGCCGCTTCCGGTCGCGGCGCGCACGCCGTTGATCGGCCGTGGGCCGGACCTGCAGCAGTTGGAGCTGGTCGCGAGTCGAGCGTTCCATGAGTTGCGTCCGTTCCTGGTCAGCGTCATCGCACCCGCCGGCGTGGGGAAAACGCGGCTGCTCGAAGAGTTCCTCGAACGCCTGCCTTCGGTCGAGCCGCGGGCCACCGTCGCGATTGCGCAGTGTCTTCCCTATGGTCAACGGCTCACGTACTGGCCGCTGCGGGGCGTGCTGTACCGCCTGATTGGTGTGGCCGACGACGCGAAGGCTTCGACCGTCCGCAGCGCCATCCGCCAGTGGCTGGAGGGCTCGGGACTGGAGGCGCTGGATCGTGAGGTCGAGCTGCTTGCCGCCACCGTGGGAGCCGGTGAGACCGAAGTCACGGACCGGTCGGCACTGCTGGCGGCCTGGCGAACCTTCTTCGAGATCGCGTCGCGTCGCGCGCCCCTGGTGCTGGTGTTCGAAGACCTGCACTGGTCCAGCGACAGCCTGCTGGATCTCTTCGAGTTCGTGATGCAGCCGCGGGGCGACCTCCCGCTGTTGATGATCGCGCTGACCCGTCCCGAGCTGCTCGACCGGCGCCCGGGGTGGGGCGGGGGACGCCGCAATTACGTGTCGATCTCGCTCGAGCCGCTGAGCGACCGGGACACCGCCCAGCTGATCGATCAACTGCTCGAGGGATGCTCACCCGAGCTTGTCGACCGGATCGTGCGGAGGGCGGAGGGGAATCCGTTCTTTGCCGGCGAACTGATCCGCTCGGTCGCCGAGCAAGCCGGCGCCGACCAGCTTCCGGATACGGTCCAGGCCACGGTGCTGGCGCGCCTCGACCTGCTCGCGCCTGAAGAGCGGCGGGTCGTCCAGTTGGGCTCCGTGTTTGGGCGCGCCTTCCGGCCACCGGGCCTGCTCGCCCTGGAGCCGACCCTCGAGAGAGTAAACGAGGTGATCGAGAGGCTGGTGGACAAGGATCTCCTTCGGGCGACGGGGACGGACATCTTCGCCTTCCGCCACATCCTGATCCGCGAGGTGGCGTACCAGACCTTGACGCGCGCGGAGCGCGGGCGCCTGCATGCCGCCGCGGCGCAATGGCTCGAGGGCCTGGCCGGCGAACGAGAGGATTCAATGGCCGAATTGATCGCCTACCACTATCGCGAGGCCGCCGGTATCGCAACGGCGCAGCGCCCCACCGAGCAACAGACCGCTGAGGTTCGGAGAAAGGCCGTCGATTGGCTGACACGGGCGGCCGAGGTGGCGGCCGCCGCGGCGGCAACCATCGAGGGATCCGGGCACCTGCGCGGTGCGATCGACTTTGCCGAACCGAACCGGCTGCCAGATCTCTATCAGCGCCTGGGCGAGATCGGGGAGAACAGTGACTTCATCGTTCCCGCGTATCAGACGGCGCTTCGGCTCTGTCGCGAGCAGGGGCGGCCTCCCGAACAGGAGCTGCAGGTGATGACGGGCCTGCTCAGCATCTACACCCGATCCCAGGGTTCGGTCGCGGACCGCCTTTCCTTTGAGGCTATGCGCGAATTTCGAGCCGAGGCCGCCAAGCTGGCCGAGCGGGTGACAGACGAGCGCATCCTTGCGCGATACCTGGCCGCCGATGCCTTCTATCCGTTCTGGATGCTCGGGGGGATGACCCCGCCCTCCGATGCCGACCTGGCGGCGGCCCGGACAAGTGCCGAGCGGGCCATGGCCATCGCCCGCCGGCTGGACGACCCGAACCTGGAGAGCATGGCCCTCGACGCCCTATCCGGGAACGCCCAGATGGCTGGCAGCTGGAAGCAGAGCCGGGAGTACGCTCGCCGCCGGATCACGTTCCAGGACCGCTTGAACATGGTCGAGAAAGTCGATGCGCACAGCATGGTGACCTGGAGCTCGGCGCTGCTCGGAGACTTCGACGAGGCGGACCGAGTTTCGGCCTCGGGCCTGGCGCAGATCCAGCCCGGGCAGGTTCCAGCGTGGACGCTGCACCTCGTTGTCTGGCGGGCCTACGTCCTGGCGCTGCTCGGCCGCTGGGACGAAGCCCTCCTCATGGGCGAGCGCACCCGCCAGCTCTGGCTCGAGGCACGGAAGCCGTCGGCAGGCTATGCGGTTCGCGGGTTCATGGCAGTGATCGACGTCGCCCGTGCGCGGCAGGATGATCACCTCGCCGAGTCATACAGCGAGATTCTCGATACCATCCTGATGGCCTTTCCTGCCGCAAGTCACTTCCGGCAGTGGCTCGGATACGGGGGAAGCGACCTGCGCCCCATCGCCGCGGCGGTCGGCGAGATGGCCCGGACGAAGTACGGTCTGCCCGAGCGCGCCGAGCGGGGACTCAACCTGCTGATCGACGCCGGGCAGGCCCCATCCACCGATCAGCTGGGCAAACTCCTGAAGATGGCGGAGGAGGGCGCGTTTCGTCCGCTGGAGGCGCAGGCTCGGCGCGGACTCGGCGTGGTTAGCGGCGACCGCGACATGCTGACCCGCTCCCTGGCCATCTTTGAGGAGATCGGCGCGCTGCCGTATGCCGCCCGGGCCCGATGCGAACGGGCGCTCCTCACCGGCGACCACGCCGAGCTCGACAAAGGACTTACGGTTTTGGAGCGGCTGGGCGATCGGCTCCAGTTAAGTCGCTACGAGCGGCGTCAGGTAGGCTGACGCGATGCCGCACGCTGACACGATCGCGGTCCACGCCGGCGAGCCCGCGCTCGACCGCAAAGACGCGCCCATCACGCCTGACATCAGTGTCGGTTCGGCGAGCGGTTACCCCGACCTCAAGACGCTCGAGGCCGCGATGGCCGAGCACCGCGGCTATGGCCGCTGGGGGACGGACAACCATCGACAGCTCGAAGCCGCCGTGGCCAGCCTCGAGAGCAACGGCCTGGAGACCAGGCTCGACGCGGTCGCGGTCGGCTCGGGAATGGCCGCGATCGCGGTCGCGCTCATGAGCGAGATGAATGCAGGCGATCATCTGGTGGCCGCGCACGATTGCTACGGCACGACGCTGACATTCCTGCGCGACGACCTGCCCCGCTTCGGCATTACCAGCAGCATCGTCGACTTCCAGGACCTGGAGGCCGTCAAGCGCGCGGTGACCGATCGGACGCGAGTGCTCCTCTGCGAGATGTGCACCAATCCACTGATCCGGGTGCCCGACCTCGAGCCGCTGGCGCGGATCGCCCACGATGCGGGCGCGCTGCTCGTGGTGGACAACACCGTCCCGACGTCGGCGCTCAGCCAGCCGTTTCGCTGGGGCGCCGACGCCGTGATCTACAGCGCGACCAAGAACCTGAGCGGCCACGCCGACGTGATCGGCGGCGTGATCGTGGGGAAGCCCACGTGGGTCGAGGGGGCGCGCGCGTTCGCTCACACCTTCGGCCCGACGCTTGGGCCGTTCGACGCCTGGCTGACGCTGCGGGGCATCCGCACGCTGGCCGTCCGGATGGAGCGGCACACCTCGAATGCGCTCCGCCTGGGTCAGGCCCTCGAGCGGCATCGCGCGGTCAGCCGCGTCAACTATCCCGCCCTGGAGAGCAGCGCCTTCTGCACTCGAGCGCGGCGGCTGCTGCCGGCCGGGGCGGGTGCGCTGCTCTCGTTCGAGCTGGCCGGCGGCAAAACCGCCATCGAGTCGATGATCCGCCGGTTGCGGCTCGTGCGGCTCATGCCGAGCCTGGGGAATGTCGCCACCACGATCAGCCATCCAGCATCGACCTCGCATCGCGGGCTGACGGCCGACGAGCGAGCCCGGAGTGGCATCAGCGACGGCCTGGTTCGCTGTTCGGTCGGACTCGAACATCCCGACGATCTGCTTGCCGATTTCGAGCAGGCGCTGTCGTGAGGAAGGCGCCCCCCTACCGGAAGTCCGGCTTTTTCAACAACAAGGTCATGAATCCTTTGCTGACCGCGCTGAGGCTGGCGCCAAGCCTGACCATTCGTGGCCGCGCCAGTGGACGCAAGTACACGATGCCGGTGCTGCCGCTCGAGTACGAGGGCCGGCGCTACCTGGTGGCGCCCCGCGGCAACACCCATTGGGCGCGCAACCTTCGCGCCGTCGGCGAGGGCGAACTGCGGCTTGGCGGCCGAACGATCCACTTCAAGGCCACCGAAATTCCCGCGTCACAACGCGCTCCCCTGGTGGCCGCCTACGTCCAGCAGCATGGCAAAAAGTACGGCGGCTTCGTGGCCAAAGAGTTCGAAATGATGCCGGACCCCGCCGACCACCCGGTCTTCCTCCTGATCGAAAGCCGCCCGGCAAAGTAATTCGAAACGGAAGCCTAGGCCAAGGGCCCCGATAAAATCACTCCCGATGCCGCATCGTGCTCTCTCCGTGTTCGAGAATCTCCCGGATCAGTCGATCTTGCAGCGGATCGGCAACACACCGCTGATCAGGATCCGTCTGCTGGAGAAGGAGTTCCCACATATCACCTTCTATGCCAAGGCCGAGTGGTTCAACCCCGGCGGCTCGGTCAAGGACCGACCCGCGCTGCGCATGATCGAGGAAGCCGAGCGGACCGGCGAGCTGACCGTCGAGAAGGTGATCCTCGATTCGACCTCGGGGAACACCGGCATCGCCTACGCGCTGATCGGCGCGGCGAAGGGCTACCAGGTGAAGCTGGTGATGCCGGCCAACGTCAACCAGGAGCGGCGCGAGATCGTCAACGCCTTCGGCGCCGAGGCGATTTTCACGCCGGCCCTCGAGGGTTCGGATGGCGCCATTCGCGAGGCCCATCGGATCAAAGAGTCGGCGCCGGGCGTCTATTTCATGCCGGACCAGTACAACAACCCCTTCAACTGGCGTGCCCACTTCGATACCACCGGCCCGGAGATCCTGGACCAGACCCACGGCGAGGTCACCCACTTCGTCGCCGGCATCGGAACGACCGGCACGCTGATGGGGGTGGGTCGTTTCCTCAAACGCCACAACCGCGGCATCAAGGTCATCGCCGCCGAGCCGTCCGATGGGTTGCACGGTCTCGAGGGTCTCAAACACATGCCGAGCTCGATCGTCCCCGGAATTTACGACCCGAGCGTGCACGACGAGAAGATCAGCGTCCCCACGGAAGCCGCCTACGAACTGGCGCACGACCTGGCCCGCTCCGAGGGCTTGCTGGTCGGTAACTCGTCGGGCGCGGCGCTCTACGCGGCACGCGAGGTCGCCCGCCGCACCTCGGAAGGCGTCTTCGTCATGGTCTTCCCGGATGGCGGCGACCGCTACTTGAGCTCGGGACTCTACCGCTCGAAGTTTTGACGCTTCGAATCCCGCGGTCCGTGATGGATCAGATGCGGGAGCACCTCGAGGCGGGATACCCCAACGAGGCCTGCGGTGCGTTGATTGGCAAGGTCAGCGCCGCCGACCGCGAGGTCGCTGAATTCCGCGGCATGCGTAACGTCATCACCGACCGCCCGTGGGACCGCTACGCCCTGGACCCGCTGGAGCAGCTGCGCGTGCAAAAGGATGCCGAGTCCCGTGGACTCGAGATCATCGGCTTTGCCCACAGCCACCCCGATCATCCGCCGATCCCCTCGAGTTTCGACGCCGAACATGCCTGGTCCTTCTACAGCTACCTGGTGGCCTCGGTGCAAAACGGCGTGCTGCGCGTCGCTCGCTCGTGGCGTCTCGATGACGCGAAGGCATTCCAGGAAGAATCGCTGGAGATCGACAAAGTCGCGGGTTCGAGCTAGCCGCAGGGCGGCGGTGCGGCGGCGTAGATCGACGTGGCCTGGGGATCCTGTCCAGTGCAACTGGTGTCGCTCGCGTACCAGCCACTCGCGGTCTGCAGCACGGTGACGTCCAGCTTGACGGTCGTTCCCGCGCCGAAATCGAGAACGACGTGGGCGATCGCACCCGGGTTGCCTTCTGGCAGCGCCGTCGAGGTGATCGTTCGCGATTGATACGTGTTCTGGCAGCGGCAAAGAGGCTCGGCCTGTTTCAGCGGGTTCGAGTTCAGCCGCTGCGCCAGGCCATCGGTGACCGGGCAGGCGTCG
>DATNNA010000045.1:0-6468 GCA_035602075.1 Binatus sp. (SeqCode)
CCCACAGGACCAGGCCGGCTCTAACAAGGCGAGCGTCACCGTCAACGCGGCGACGCGCATCTACCATGGGCGGGTTGGGGCCTCGACGAAGGGATCGTTCGGCGACCTGCGTAATGGGCAGATAGTCGAAGTGTGGTTCGACGGGCCGGTTCTCACCTCATATCCGGTCCAGGCCACCGCCAGCGTCATCGTTATCCCCTGAATGTCGGCCAGCGGCATCCTGCAGCGTCCCACACATCAGAAAGGCTTCTTCGGGAAGATGGTCGTAACTTCCAGATAACAATGCCGCGAACGCAGTGATCGTTTGCTGCCGCGGCAGGAAGGCGCCGGGTCGGTTCGTGAAGGCCTCGGCGACGAAGAAGGGCTGCGAGAGAAAGTTTCGAATGCGCCGTGCACGGGCGCCTTTTGTCCCGGGGGCATCGAGCTGACCAAGCGCCTTCAATACGCCTTGAGCCACCTTCCAGTGATCATTTCCAACGAACGCCGGATCCAGGAGCCGCGACCACGATCGGGACGCGTCGACGGCAGGATAGAGTCCTTCCTTTACCAGGTCTTGTGACATGAAGACGGCAGCGTCGAGAAACGGACGGGCGGCCCGAAGCGCGCTATCACTGGCCTCTTCGGCGGCGATAACGACCGTCGGCAATAGACCCGCCTCCGCCAGGAGCTTGGTGTAAATGTCGACTTCGTCGGGCGCCTTTACGAAGGTGAAGATGACAGGTGGGCCTCCTCTCTTCCCCAGGTTGTGGGCGAGTTCCTCGACGAGGACGAGTTTGCCTACGCGTGGATCCCCGAAGAGGCCGAGCGACCCTCCCTGCGTGATTGGACACAGCAGGTCGATGACCTTTATGCCGGTTTCAACCGGGTCGGTCCCACTCGGGTGAGCCCCAAGGCGGGCGAGCACTGCGGAAACGCCGTCCTCACCACCACCGGCGACTCGAACGATTCGACCGACGGACTCGGCGAAATCCGCAGGCAGGGCGTTCTCGGCAAGAGTCCTTTCCATAATGGGCAGCAGCGCTCCTTTCAGCCTGGCGCGCGCAGCGTGCAGGCGGTTATTGACGGTTGTGACAGGAAGATGAAGTTGCGAGCTAACGATCTTCTGCGACTGATCCTTCAGGTAGAAAAGGATGGTAGCCTCCCGCTCACCTTCGGGCAGCTCATCGATCGCCCGAAGGATTCGACGTAACTCGTCCCGTCGCTCGGCCGTGTCGGCAGGGTCCGGTGCAGCAGACCGCACGGTCTGGTCCAGCGCTACCTCGAAAGGCTGTCGCCGAAGGATTCGGCTCGCCTGACGGCGGACAATCTGGCGCAGCCAGGGCGCGAAGGCATCAGGCGAGCGCAGAGACCGAAGACTCCCGAACGCCACCAGGAACGCATCCTGCACGGCATCCTGGGCACGGCCGCGGTCGCGCAACATTGTCAATGCCGTGGCGTAAGCGCGGTCTTGATGGTCGCGAACCAGCTCGGTGAACGCTTCGACATCACCCGTGCGTGCCCGCTCGACGAGCCGGGTTGTTGATAGCCCGCGGGTCGAATGTGCGTCTTGCACCTCACTGATAGAGTGCCAATTCGCCCCGCCGAGCTTTATTGCCCTAGCGGGGAGTTTCGGGTGAGGGTTTAAACGCTGCCCCATGGCCGGGGACGATGAGCCCGGCGATCTGCAGCACCCGTGCCCGACTCCGGTGGAGTGCTGACGGGTCGGACGCAAGCGGGTCCTCCGACGGCCCGTTGGCCGACCACCAGAGATGCGTGAACGCCACCATGCCCTCGTTGGTCGAGACCATCGTCGTGATGTCCTGCGGGGTATGCCCGGGTGTTTCCAGCAGGCGGATCGATGGGCTGAGTCCAAACCCCTCCGCGGGGCGCTGTTCCCAGACGTCGCCCTTATAGATCGCCCAGAAGTCGTGAAACCGGGCTCTCGGAAAGAGCGCCGCGTTGAGGGTGTGGTCCGGGTGATGGTGGGAAAAGACGACGTCGGTGATCTCGTCCGGTGAACGGACTAACTTCCCGAGCGGACCCAGAATGGCAGCCGGTTCCGGCACCATTCCCGGGTCGATGATCACCCGAACGTCGCCATCGCGCACGAAGCTGACCGTGCCCGCGACCCGGTCGCCGACATAACCCTCAAAGAGGACGCGGAATTCGGCTGCCACGCCTCGTCGATTGTACGAATAGACCAATTGACATCCCTCGAATACTCCAATTGACATCCCGTATCGAGTCTGCATAAATCGAAACGACCAATAGCGGCTGCTTGACAAGGAAGGAGGATCCGTTTTGAGTGTCACCGACGATCTGTTGAAGAACAACGAGGCGTATGCGCGATCGTTCGGCGCGGGCAATTTGCCGCTGCCCCCGGCCAAGAAGCTGTTCGTCCTCGCCTGCATGGACGCCCGGTTGCACGTCAGCAGGATCCTGGGACTTAGGGAAGGCGACGCGCATGTTTTCCGTAATGCCGGCGGAGTCGCTACGATGGACGCGATCCGGTCGCTGACGATCTCTCAGCGGCTGCTGGGCACCGAGGAAGTCATCCTGATCCACCACACCGATTGCGGCATGCTGACGTTCAAGGATGACGAGGTCAGCGCCCAGATCGAGGAGGACACCGGCATCCGGCCCGCGTTCCGCCTCGAGGCGTTCTCGAACCTCGAGAAGGACGTGCGCCAGTCGATCGCCCGCATCAAGGCCAGCCCCTTCATCCCCCGCAAGGACAAAATCCGCGGATTCGTCTATGACGTCAGGTCGGGGCGTCTGAACGAAGTCGCCGTGGAGGCCGCCACCGCCGGCAAGCGCTAGACTGCCAGACCATCAACCGCGCGAGTGACATCCTCATTCGCGCGGTTGATTCGTTTCTCGACCAACATGGCTACCCTGTAGCCAGTGGAAACGGGCGCCCGGGGGTGGGGCTGGATTGGGCGGCTGCAGCCGCGCACCTTCGATCGGCTGCTGGTTGGGGTGCTCCTCCTTTTCGGATTGATCAACGCACTCCTCGACCTGCGCTTCGCCGAACGCGAGCCCGCTTACCCGTTTGGCAGGCCGCCTGGCCTGGCCATCTCGGTGATTGTGGGCCTTGCCCTGCTGCTGGTGCAGGTCCTTCCGTTGCTCTGGCGACGACGTTATCCCAGCCTGGTTCTCCTGCTGGTCGGCGGCGCCTTCGCCGCCAGGGTTTTGCTGGGTTTCAGTCCGGGCATCGCCGGGTTCGGGCTCCTGGTCGCGATGTACAGCGTCGCCGCTTACGAGGTGCGGGCGCGTCGAGTGGTTTTTCTGGTCGCTGCGGGCCTGGGATTCGTCGCGGGCTTCATCGTCTTCGGCGTCACCGGGAATCCACGGTCCTTCGCCATCACCGTCCCCAGCCTGTTCTTCGTCGCCGCCTGGCTGATCGGGGATTACCTTCGGACCCGGCGCGCGTACGTGGCGCAGCTGGAGGAGCGGGCCGCGCGGCTCGAGCGTGAGCGGGATCAAGACCGGCGGCTTGCGGCCGACGAGGAGCGGACGCGGATCGCGCGCGAGCTTCACGACGTGGTTGCCCATGACGTCAGCGTCATCGCGATCCAGGCTGGCGCGGCCCGGGCGGTGCAAGCGAGCAAGCCGGAGGCGGCGGCGCAGGCCCTGGGTCTCATCGAAACGACGGCGCGGGGGACCCTCATCGAGTTGAACCGGCTCCTCGGGGTGCTGCGCGGCGGTAACGGAACCACTCCGGATCGCAGCCCACAGCCAGGGATTGGCCAACTTGCTGGTCTGGTGGAGCAACTGCGCGCCGCGGGACTCGAGGTCGATGCTCGCGTCGAGGGTGAAGCCCGGCCAGTGCCGCCGGCGCTCGACCTATCCGCGTATCGGATCCTCCAGGAGGCGACGACGAACGTCCTCAAGCACGCCCGCGCCCGCCGCGTCGACATCCGGGTGCACTATGCGGAGGGGATGCTGGCACTTGATGTTCGCGATGACGGCGCCGGCGATTGGCGGAACTTCGACGCGTCCTCCGGCCACGGATTGATCGGCATACAGGAGCGAGTTGCGCTCTTCGGCGGCCAGTTTCGGGCCGGGCGCGATCCGGCCGGCGGCTTCTCGGTGCACGCCAGCCTGCCGCTCGAGCCCGCTCCCTGATGGCGGATAACATCCCCTCCCCCGCTCGCGGGGGAGGGCCGGGTGGGGGCCCGATCCGGGTCTTGATCGTCGACGACCAGGCCCTCGTCCGAGCCGGGTTTCGCATGATCCTCGAAGCCCAGCCCGATCTCGAAGTCGTCGGTGAGGCCGGAGACGGGTCAGCGGCCATCGACGCGGTCCGCACCCTCCGGCCCGATGTCGTCCTGATGGACGTGCGGATGCCGGGCATCGATGGCATCGAGGCAACCCGGCGACTGACCGAGGCCGGCGTGCCCGGCAAGATCGTGATCCTGACGACCTACGACCTGGACGAATACGTCTTCGACGCGCTGGCGGCCGGCGCGAGCGGCTTCCTCCTCAAGCACGTCCCGCCGGAAGAGCTGGTCCGCGGAGTACGGGTGGCCGCGAGTGGCGAGGCGCTGCTCGCGCCATCGATCACGAAGCGGCTCATCGAGGAGTTTGCGAAGCAACGCGCGCCGGTGCGCGCCAGTGGCACCGACCTGAAGACGCTGACCGATCGAGAGCGCGAGGTGCTGACGCTTCTCGGCCGCGGGCTCTCCAACCCCGAGATCGCTAAAGACCTGAAGGTCGGGGAAGCCACGGTCAAAACACACGTCGCCCACGTGCTCGACAAGCTGGAGCTGCGCGACCGCGTCCAGGCGGTGATCTTCGCCTACGAGATCGGGCTGATCAAACCCGGCGCCCCCTGACGACAATTCCCTCCCCCTCTGGGGGAGGTGCAGGGTGGGGACATCCTCCGCAAGGCGGAGGCCAGCTCCCCCGCGCAGCGGACCCAAAGATCGGGCGCGCAGGTGACGACGCGGGGCCGTTTCCCTCCTACCGTGAACGTCACAGTTCGTTTGTGAAGGAGATGCCAATGGCAAATGGAAACGTCATCACGACCCACGGCCTGACGAAGCGATATGGCCCGTCGATCACGGCCGTCGATACCCTCGACCTCGAGGTGCACCGCGGCGAGGTTTTCGGATTCCTCGGCCCGAACGGGGCTGGCAAGACAACGACGCTGCGCATGTTGCTGGGACTCATCCGGCCGACGTCCGGATCGGCCGTTGTCGCCGAGCATCGCCCGGGAGACCCGGAAGGCCTGCGACGAATCGGGTCGCTCGTCGAGTCGCCCGCGTTTTATCCCTATCTTTCCGGTCGGGAGAATCTCAAGATTGTCTCGGACTACGCCGGCATTCCGCACACGCGCGTCGACGCGGCGCTCGAGGAAGTCGACCTCGCCGATCGGGCGAAGGATCGATTCGGGACCTACTCGATGGGCATGAAGCAGCGCCTCGCCGTCGCGGCGGCGTTGATCAAGGACCCGGAGCTGATGATCCTCGACGAACCGACCAATGGCCTCGACCCGCAGGGCGTCGTCGAGATGCGCTCCCTCATTCGCCGGCTCGGCAGCGGGAATCGGACGGTAATGCTGTCCAGCCACCTGCTCAACGAGGTCCAGCAGATCAGCGACCGTGTCGCGATCATTCGGAAAGGCAAGCTCGTTGCCCAGGGCACGGTCCACGAGTTGCGCGGCGAGACCGCGATCGTGGTCCGGGTGACGCCCGTCGATGCCGCCCGGCGGCAGCTGGATCGCATGCTGGGCGCGGCGGCGGTGACCGCCGTTGATGGCACGCTGCGGCTCTCGGTGAACCCGGACCGCGCCGCCGATATCAACGATGCGCTGGTCGGTGCCGGCATCAAAGTCAGCGAACTGCGCCCGGTCGAACGGACTCTCGAGGAAGTCTTCCTCACGCTCACAGGAGAAGCAGCATGATCAACAGTTTCAAAGCGGAATGGCGCAAATTGCGGCAACGGCCTGCCGTCTGGGTGCTCGGCGGCATCATGCTCGCCGCCCTCTTGCTCTTCGGCTACGCGTTCAACTGGATCCAACTCTCTTTTCCCTCGAAGAATTTTCACGGCGAGGGTGGGCTGACGATCGCCCAGCTGAAGACCGCGCTCTACCCCATCAACTTCGTCAAGAATTCTCTGGAGGGCGTCGGCATCGTCGGCAGCATCCTCACCCTGATCCTCGGTGCGCTTGTGGTCGGTAGTGAGTTTGGCTGGGGCACGGTCAAGACGATCTACACACAGCGGCCTGGTCGGCTACAGGCGCTGGCCGGACAGGTCGGTGTCGTCAGCGTGATCGCAGCCATCTTTGCGGTCGCGTTCTACGCGGTGGCCGCGCTCGCCAGCCTCGGCATCGCACTCGGCGATGGGGTGGCGATAACCTGGCCGGCCGCGATCGACATCCTCAAGGCGCTGGGCGCGACCTGGCTCATCTTCGAGTCCTGGAGCATCTTCGGTATGGCGCTCGCCTTTCTCTTCCGTCAGTCCGCGATGGCGATCGGCATCGGG
>DATNNA010000046.1:0-2679 GCA_035602075.1 Binatus sp. (SeqCode)
CGAAACAACGTCGTATATCCAGCATTCTGCGAACCAGCCAATAGGGGCAGTCGCGGTCAGGCGCCAGCCGAAGCCCGTCGAGCCGCCGGGCCCGACGGCGTTAGAGATGTGCCTGGATGACCTTCGCCAGGGTTGGCCCTACATCGGGGAGCGCCGACGTCCCAAAAATGATCATCACCAGCAGCACCATTAAGAAGGTCGCAATGCGGGTGCTGATCATCCGCTCCAGGTAGGCCGGGTCATCGATCGTCTGCCCGGGCACCACCCCCTGGGCCAGCTGGCGCATCTCGCTGACCAGCCCGTCGGCCTCGCTCGCCGCCCGAACCGTTTGCTTCATCATTGGACTCCCCCTGTCGTGGAATTTACGACGCTGGCCGCGGGCGCGGCCGCGGCGAACAGCACGCCCAGCCGCTCCGCGAGCAGCTGCAACACCAGCAGTTCACTGGCGGCGTACGCCCGCGGCAGGCGGCGCGCGAGCTGCAGCGTCCCCTCGAACTCCCCGCAGCGCATCGGCGCGACCGCAATGTGGCGCAGTCCGGCCGGCACGCCAAACAGATCTTCCGGACGGCGGCCCGCCAGTGGCTCGCGCAAGGCCCGGCCTTCGAGCAGAGCCTCCGCGGTGCGGGTGCCGGCGAGCGGCAGCCAGGCGGGCGCGTGGTCCTGGAGCGGGTCGTGCTCGCCAACCATCAGCTGAACGCGGTCGCCGTTCACCCATTCGATGTGCAGACTCTCGGAGCGCAGCACGTCCGCGATGCCCGGGCGGATCGCCGTCAGCGCCGCGCGCTGGTCCGCCGCGTGCGGCGCCGCGAGGCCAGCCAGCCGGTTCGCCTGCTCCATGGCCTCGGCCTGCTGCCGCTCCTCGTCGAGGGTTTGGAGCCGCAACAAGGTGGCACCCATTTCGTCCCCCACGGCGCGGATCAGCCCCTGCGTCGGCACGTCGAGCTCGGTCGTGCGGCCGGCGACGGTGATCAAGCCGTTGAGCCCGTCCTCGCCGGCGGTGGGCTGGATCAGCGTGCAGGTGCCGAAGCTGGTGCCGGGCAGCGGACCCTGGATGAGCACCGGTTGACTGGGATCGACGCCGAGCGTCGGGGTAAAGGTGAACCCGGGAAGCTCGCCATCGTTCAGACCCGCCCAACGAACCGCGCGGAACTCGTCGCCCAGCGGGTCCTTCACCCAGAACGCCCAGGCGCACCCCGGCGCGAGTGCCGGTGCCTGGCCAGCCAACTCGGCGAAGAGCCCTTCCTCATCGCGCGCCCGTGCCAATCCGGAGGTGACGGCGACCAGGGCGCCCTGTCGTGCGATCGCGACCTTGGCCCCATCGGCGGCCGTGGTGAGATAGACCACGAGCCACATCGTCATCAGGACCAGGAAGACGTCCATGAGGATCGCCAACGGTGCGGTGTGACCCGTCGCCTCGAACGGCCACAAGAGCAACAGGCCGGCGGCGAGGATCCGCGGATCGCGGAATCGGGCGGCCAGCCGCGCCGCCCCGAAGAACAGCAGCACATGGGCGTACGGCACATAAGCGGTCGACAGCGCGCCGAGCGCCATGACGACGGCCCCGTCGGCCACTCCTAACAGCACCTGGCGTCCGGGAACCGGGCGCCGGATCCGGATCAATTCCACACAGAGAAAGAGGTACGCGACCGCGCTCAGCCCGGCACTGTAGCGGACCGAGATCGGAATGCTGGGCACGGCGACCACAGCGGCCGCCACGCTGAAGACCGCGACCCAGAGCATCAGGCTGAAGACGGCGTCGCTGCGGACCAGCGTAGGCAACGCGGCGTGCCACGTCTTCAACTCTCGCGTCACGGCCACCCCGGTCCAACCGAGGGTGTCGCGCCAACTGGGCAATGGCCGGCGCCATCCGGCCGCCACCGGGTGCACGGCGGGAAGCGACGCTTGCCTGGCTTTGAGACGCGCCAGATCGAGTTCGCTCAGGGGAGCCGTTTCCACCAGCCCCCAGTCTGTGGCGGGAAGGCTGCGGTCTCGTCGAAGACCTGGCGACAACCTGTGGCGGGCGAGCGGCGAAACCTTACAAATGGTGTAACGACGAACATGACGGGGCTCAACCGCTGCGGTTGGTTTTAAGCTATTTGAGGTGGCCATCTCCCCTCTTCGCCGCGCCTGGACCTCCACTCCCCTCCGATCCCGGGTCACCGGTGTGGACGCCGACACGCTACGGCGCTGGCTGGCCGACTTGCCGCCGCCGGTTGGCTACGGCGTCAGCGCCCGGCCGCTCCGGTACCGGCAGGCGCCCCACCTGGCGGCCTTCTGCTGGTACGACGATCGGCTGATCGAGCTCCAGGTGCCCGAACCGTTTCGCGCTTGGGACGAGAAGGTCTACTACCGGGCCCGTCGCAAGCCCGGGCGGCGGCTGACCTTCCAATGGTTTGCCCGAACCGTCCGATTCCGCACCCGGCGCGAGGTGCTGCGCTTTCTTTATTGCCACGAGTTCTATCACTGGTATCTGCGCGAGGTCCGCGGTGGAAAGGGCGCCGCCGAAACTGCCTGTGACCGGTTTGCGCTGACCTATTTCCGGGCCCGCAACCGAGACGTGGACTGGACCAGGGTGCTTCCCGGCTACGGGTTCAGCGCCCGCCGGCGTTTGAAACCAGCGGCCTGATTCCTCCGTTGGAATCGATGGTGAACCTCGCTCTGCTCAAGCGACCGACGGCA
>DATNNA010000047.1:0-4453 GCA_035602075.1 Binatus sp. (SeqCode)
CGTCCGCACTCCCGACATCGCAACTGCTTCACCGATTCCTCCTCGACGCTTTGATCACAGACAAATAAAAAGCCCCTGCGGGGAGGGGCCGTCTCGTCCGTGACTGCATCATCTTTCAGACTCTCGTCTGACGGACTTTCCACCTTGCCGGTATCCCGGTAGGTTGGCAGGCATCTCTGGGCCGGTCCCTCCGCCACTCTTGATAACCGTCGGTATTCAGTTGTCGGAAAAGCCTAACAGTCCCTGCCTCCGCCTTGCAACTTGACTAGGTAATTCGGAGCATCCCCCCATAAACCGGGGTGCACCATTGCCGGTAGCGCGGGTCCTGACCGCGAACCGCGCGGAAGTACGCGTCCTGCAGTCCGAGCGTGATGGTGCCGGGTCGGCCGCTGCCGACCGGGCGCCCATCCACCTCGACGATCGGCGCGACCTGGACGCCGGTGCCGCAAAGGAAGGCCTCGTCGGCCTGGTAGACCTCGGTCCGGTCGATGCTGCGCTCGACGATGTCCAGCTCGAAGTCGAGCGCCAGCCGCATGATCGCGGCGCGGGTGATGCCGACCAGGATGTCGTCGGTGACGGGCGGCGTGATCAGGCTTCGGCCCTGAACCATGAAGAAGTTGGCCGCGGCCCCCTCGGCGATGTGGCCGTCCTCGGTGAGCATCAGGCAGTCGTCGTAGCCGGCGGCGTTGGCATCTTCCGTGGCCAGCGCCGTGTTGATGTAGGCGCCGGTGATCTTGGCCCGTGCCGGGATGCTGTTGTCACTGATCCGCCGCCACGAGGAGATCGTGACTCGCAGCCCGTCGATGCGCGCGTAGCCCCCCATCGGCATGGCGAAGATGGCGACCGCATCCTCCGACGAGTGCAGATCGACCTTGATCATGGCGGAGGACTTGTACGCGATCGGGCGCACGTAGACGTCGGTGCGGTAACCGTCGCGTCGGACGACCTCGCGAGTCAGCTCGCAGAGACGGTCGACATTCTCCTCGAGCTTGATCTTGAGCAAGGCCGTCGACTTGAGGAATCGCTGATAGTGCTCCGCCAGCTTCAGGAGGTAGATCTCCTTGTGTTCGGGGTTCCAGTAACCGCGGATCCCCTCGAAGCAGGCCGTGCCGTAGTTCAGCGCGTGGGTCCCGATGCTGACGTTCGCCTCGCCGAAGGGCACGATCGCGCCTTTGAAATAGGCGAAGCCTCCGTAGACGGCTTTCGTCGGCGGCGGTGGCTCCGTGTCCGGCGGGCGCAGGGGCTCGACGGCCATCAGCGAACGGCTCCCACCCTACCCTCCCCCTGAGGGGGAGCGGCCGCTCTTGCGAGCGACTGGGTACTGCGCACGATATCCTCCAGGTCCCGATCGAGGATGTCTTTCTTGCGGTCGGCCAGCTCGAGGAACTGCTCCCAGGCTCGGCCGAAGTCCGCCTCCGACAGGTGGTAGCCGAGCTCGCCGAGGCGGAACTGAAAGGCATGGCGGCCCGACCTGGGGGAGAGTACGATCCGGCTCTCTCCCATTCCCACCTCTCCGGGCCGCATGATCTCGTAATTGAGCTTGTCCTTGAGGACGCCGTCCTGGTGGATGCCGGAGGCGTGGGCGAAGGCGTTCGCCCCCACCACCGCTTTGTTGGGCTGTACCGGAATGCCGGTATGTCGTGACACCAGCCCGCTGACCTCCGCCAGGCGTGTGGTGTCGATGCCCGTCCGCAACCCGAGCGACTTCTCGCGAGTGCGCAGGATCATCACGACCTCTTCGAGCGAGGCGTTGCCGGCCCGCTCGCCGATGCCGTTGATGGTGCATTCGACCCGGCGGGCGCCATTCAAGACAGCAGCGATGCTATTCGCCGTCGAAAGGCCGAGGTCGTTGTGACAATGGACACTGATCAAGGCGCGGTCGATGTTGCGGACGTTCTCGCGGATCGACGCGATCAGGGCGCCGAACTCGTTGGGGAGCGTGTAGCCAGTCGTGTCGGGGATGTTGACCACGGTGGCGCCGGCATCGATCACCGCCTCGAGCGTTTCGAAGAGGTACTCGAGATCGGCGCGGCCGGCGTCCTCCGGTGAGTACTCGACGTCGTCGCAGAGCGAGCGCGCGTACGCAACCGCCTCGACGCCTCGGCGGAGCACGTCCCGCCGGTTGGAGCGCAGCTTCCGCTCGATATGGATGTCCGACACCGAGAGCACCATGTGGATCTGCTTATGCTCGGCATCCTGGACGGCCTGCCACACAGAATCGATGTCGGGCCGTGCCGCGCGCGCCAGCGCGGTGATCATCGGTCCCCGGACCTGGCGGGCGATGCGCTGTACCGCCTCGAAGTCGCCGGGAGATGACAGTGGGAAGCCGGCCTCGATGACGTCCACGCCCAGCCGAGCGAGCTGCCAGGCGATCGCCAGCTTCTGATCCGGCGTCAGCGATGCGCCCGGCGACTGCTCGCCGTCGCGCAGGGTTGTGTCGAAGATAAAAACGCGGTCGTCGGTGCGTACGTCGCCTGGCGCCGCCATTAGTTGCTGGCCTTCTTGTCGGCTTTCAGCCACGGCATCATGGCGCGCAGCTCGGAGCCGACCTTTTCGATCAGCTCGCCTTTGGCGCGCTGCCGGTAGGCGTTGAAGGCGGGCCGTCCCGCCTGGTTTTCCAGGATCCAGGTGCGGGCGAAGGTGCCGTCCTGGATCTCACGGAGGATCTGACGCATCTCCTCGCGGACGGCCGGGCTGATCACCCGGGGGCCGCTGACGTAGTCGCCGAACTCCGCGGTGTCGCTGATGCTGTAGCGCATGTAGCTCATCCCTCCCTGGTACATCAGGTCGACGATCAGCTTCATCTCGTGCAAGCACTCGAAATACGCGAGCTCCGGCTGGTAGCCGGCTTCCACCAGGATGTCGAAACCCGTCTTGACCAGCGACGTGAGCCCACCGCAGAGGACGGCCTGCTCACCGAAGAGGTCGGTTTCGGTCTCCTCTTTGAACGTTGTCTCCAGCACGCCGGCCATCGTCGAGCCGATGCCGCGCGCGTAGGCGAGCGTGCGGGCACGCGCCTGGCCGGTCGTGTCCTGGTGCACGGCGAAGAGCGCGGGCACGCCGACCCGCTCTTTGAAGAGCCGGCGCACGATATGGCCGGGCCCTTTGGGTGCGACCATCGTGACGTCGACATCGGCCGCCGGCAGGATCTGGCTGAAGTGGATGTTGAAGCCGTGCGCGAACATCAGGGCGCTGCCCGGCTTGAGATTGGGCTTGACCGCCTCGTCATAGAGCCGCTTCTGCGTCTGGTCGGGCACGAGCATCATTACGAGATTGCCCAGCTCGACGGCCTTTTCGACGGTCTCGACGCGAAGGTCTTCTTTCTCGGCGGCTTCCCATGACTTACTGCCCTTGTAGAGTCCGACCACGACATCGACGCCGCTGTCCTGCAGGTTCAGGGCGTGGGCGTGGCCCTGGCTGCCGTAGCCGATGACCGCCACGCGCTGTCCGGCAAGCGCCGCCATGTCGGCGTCGTCGTCGTGGTAGACCTTGGCCATTAGAGGTACGTCTTGGTCGTCAGGTTGTTCAGCCGGGGGTTGAGACCGATCACCTGGTCGGCATCGACCGGCACGTCGATCAGGAGTGATTGGCCCGTGGTCTCGTAGCAGGCGTCCATGATCTCCTTGAGATTGCTGAGATCCGGCTTCACGCGGAAGCCATCCCAGCCGTGCGCCTTGGCAGCCCCGACGAAGTCGATCGACGGCAGCGTCGAATGGTAGCGCCGCTTCTCGACGTCGGGAATGACGACTTCGAGGCCTTTGTCGACGATGCCATAGACGCCGTTGTTGATGATGAAGAGCCGCAGGTCCAGGTTGGCCGCGTCCGCCAGGGCACCGCCGAAGAGGCGCCAGCAGCCGTCGCCGGAGAAGACGAAGGTGTGCAGGCTCGGGTCCGCCAGCTTGGCGCCAACGCCCAGCCCGAAGCCTCCACCCATCGCCGACCCGTCGTGGGTCGTGTGGAAGGGAATGTCCGGATGGGGTCGCTCGGTCACGTACTGCCGATCCTTGTAGGCGATGCAGACGTCGTCGAACCCGATGCTGTTCGGCCGCCACAATTGGTGAATCTGCTCATAGAAGGCGATGAAGTCGACGCTGCCCTCGCGCACATCGCGGGAGATCTGGCGGGTATTGAGGCGCTGCGGGAGATCGACCGGTGGCCGCCGGCCGACACCGCGCCGGGAGAGCTGTGGAATGATCTCGCGGAGACTGGCGTCCAGGTCGCCACGCACCATGTCGTAATCGCCCCGAACGCGATGACGGAACTCGCCGGCGATGTGGCCATACTGCTCCGTCCATCCCGTGAAGTTCCACACCTGTCCGGCAGGAATCGTGGCCAGGTTGAGGGAGTATTCGCCCGGATCGAAGCCGAGCGCGATGACGCAGTCGTCGGGACCGATGCTCCGCCAGAGCTTCATCGCCTCATCGTTGCCGCCGAAGGAGATGTAGCCGAAGCC
>DATNNA010000048.1:0-5162 GCA_035602075.1 Binatus sp. (SeqCode)
ATCCAGTTGCTGCATCGAGGCGTCGCCGGCGCCATCGGCATCGGCGTCCTGCTCGCGCTGCTCGCGGTGCTGGCGAGGCATCGTCGGGATCGCGCCGTCCGCGCCACGGTGGCCCTGACGCTGGCCGCGCTCGCCCTGCAGGTCGCCGTCGGGGCGGCGGTCGTGACGCTGCAGCTGCCGCCCGTACTGCGCGGACTTCACCTCGCCCTCGCCGCCGCCGTCTGGGCGGGGACGATCGTGCTCAGCGTGATCGCCGGCCGGCTGCCGCTCCAAGAACCTGAGAGCGCGGCACTGGGTACGCCGCGGGGGCGCCGCCCCACTCGAGAGGTGGCCCTCGATTACGTCAGCCTGGCCAAGCCGCGCATCATCCCGCTGCTGCTGATCACTGCCCTGGGCGGGATGATGATGGCCGAGCGCGGCTGGCCATCGACCAGCCTGGTCGTACTCACCCTGCTCGGCGGGGCGCTCGCCGCCGCCGGGGCGGGCGCGATCAATTGCTGGATCGACCGCGACCTCGATGGTGAGATGCTCCGCACGCGACGCCGCCCGCTGCCCGACGGCCGGATCGCGCCCAGCCACGCTTTGCTGTTCGGCATCGCGCTCGGCCTGGCCGCCTTCCTGCTGCTCGCCTTCTGGGTCAATGTGCTGGCCGCGACGCTGGCGATCAGCGGTCTGCTCTTCTATGTCTTCATCTACACGCTCTGGCTCAAGCGCACGACGGTCCAGAACATCGTGATCGGCGGCGCCGCCGGCGCGGTCCCGCCGGTGGTGGGATGGGCCGCCGTGACACACCGGGTCGACCTGACGGCGATCTATCTCTTCGCCGTCATCTTCCTCTGGACGCCGCCGCATTTTTGGGCGCTGGCGCTCAGGCTCAAGGGCGATTACGCGCGGGCGCGCGTCCCCATGCTACCGGTGGTCCGCGGCGACGCGGTCGCCCGTCGCCAGATCCTGCTGTACACGGTGGTCCTGGTGGCGGTCACGCTCGCGGTCGTGGTGACGGGCGCGCTCGGCCAGCTCTACCTCGCCGGGGCCGTCGTGCTCGGTGGCGTCTTCATCGCGCTCGCGTTCGTCAATCTCCGTAGCCAACGGCAGCGTTGGTCCCGGCTGCTCTTCGACTACTCGATCGCCTATCTCGGGCTACTGTTCGCGGTGATGGTGGCCGATCGCATGATCGGGAGGCTATAGTTTCCGGTGGTCGCTGATGCATAGAGAGGAAGCACGCAAGAATGTTCGTCTCGGCATTCTGCTGTTCGTCACCGCGCTGATCATGTTCGGCCTGGCTTTCGCCTGGGCCCTGATTTACAACAACTTCGGCGCATGACCGAGCCTGAGCAGGCGGCGCACCCTGAGAGCCACGACGCCATTCACCTGCCGCCGCCCAGCATCTGGCCGGCCGTGCTGGCGCTGGGGATTGCGTTCCTCCTCACCGGACTCGTCCTCAACCTGGTCCTGCTGATCGTCGGCGTGGTCATCTCCCTAACCGCGACCGCGCTCTGGGTGCGGGCCGCGCGCCGAGAGTTCGACGCCCTGCCCGAATAGGGCAGTCACCTGATTCTGCGCCATCGGGGATGATTCCAGGGCGACGACGCGTCGCCGCCCCGTAGACTCAGTCCCAGGGTAAACCGTTCGGACAAGGAGGCAATGCGTGAGCGTTTGGAAGATGGCAATCGTGGCAGCTGGGAGCGCCTTTGTGCTGGCCGCGTGCGGCGGTTCGAGTGGCGACGGCGGCAGCTCCGCCTGCACGCCCAAGGGCGGCACCACGACCGGCACCGCATCCCAGGTCGTCAAGATCAACCCCGACCCGAACACGATCGGCAAATTTGAGCCGTCGACGGTGTCGGTCAGCAAGGGACAGACGGTCGAGTGGGATTGGATCGATAACGGTGCCCAGCACAGCGTCACGGAGGACAACACCACCTTCGACTCCGGCCTGTGTAGCGCAGGCACCCAGTTCTTCGTCACCTTCAACAGCACCGGCGATTTCAAGTATCACTGCACCATCCACGCCGCGATGACGGGAGACGTCAAGGTCAGTTAGCCGATCGGGAAGGAATCCGGCGATTCCTTCCTTAGACTCTCGGGATGAAGCGATTTGCCGCGGTCATGGCGGCCGCCTGGCTGGTGGGGTGCGGTGCGGCGGCGCAGCCGGATGACGCGGCGATCGTATCCGACTTCCAGAACCACCAATCAAACGTCGAGGTGACCGCGGATGGCACCGTCGTGCGGCTGCTGCCCGACCGAACCAGCGCCACCGGCATGCACGAGCAGTTCATCGTCAAGCTCTCCTCAGGCGAGATCACCATCGAGGTGGAGCACAACATCTCGATCGCGGCGCGGGTCCCGGTCGCCCTGGGCGATCATGTCATCGTGCACGGCGAGTACATCTGGAACGCGCAGGGCGGGTTGATCCACTTCACCCACCATGATCCGAAGGGAACCCACGAGGGTGGCTACATCCAGGACAACGGGAAGACCTACGACTAGGGCGTCCGCACGCGTTCGACTTCACCGGCGACGACACTGATCCGCGAGCCGTCGTCGAGGCGGACCTGCAGCGCCCCATCGTCCGAGACGTCCTCTGCGATCCCGCGGATCAGCGTGCCATCGCGATGGAAGGCGACCGATTCACCCAGCATCGAGCTCCGGCTCCGCCAGCCGGGAACGATCCACCTGACCCCTTCGCGATCCGCGCGCTCGTAGGCATTGCTGAGGTCGTTAAGGATGGCGGCCAGCAATGGTTCGCGCTCCAGCTCGTGGCCCAGTTCGATCGCGAGTGAGGTGCCGCCGTCGGGGAGGTCCCCACGCGATTGGTTGACGTTCACGCCCACGCCGAGAACGACATCCGCCCCGGCGGGACGTTCCAGCAGGATGCCCGCCAGTTTCTTGCCGTGGAGGAGGACGTCGTTCGGCCACTTGAGGTCGGGCACCGCGCCCGTGGAAACCTCGATCCCGCCGGCGACCGTCAGCGCCGCCAGCAGGGGCAGCAAGGGGAGGACGTCGCGCGGCGGCCGGAGGATGGTGGAGAAGAGGAGCGCCGTTTCTGGCGGAGCCTCCCAGGACCGCCCCTGGCGCCCTCGCCCCTCGCGCTGCACGTCGGTGATCACCGTCCAGCCCTCTTCGGCGCCGCGGGCGACAGCGGCGCGGGCCAGGTCCTGCGTGCTGATGCAGGAGGGCTCGTAGTGCAGCCGCCAGATGATTTCGCCGGCGACGAGCCGGGCGCGAACCTGGTCGAGGACCATCGCACTCATTGGATGGGAGGCGCGGTGATCGCCGTATCGCTGCTCACTGCCTGGACGATGATGATCCCGGCAACGATCACGGCAGCGCCGAAGACCTGGAGTGGCTGCAGCCGGTCGCCGAGGAGGAGGAACGCGATCAGGCCGGCAAAGACCGGCTCGGCAGTGGCCACGATGCCCGCAGACGAGGGGCGGATGGTTCGCAGCGCGAGGACGAAGAGGGCGTGCGCGACCAGGGTGCCCAGCAAGCCCAGCAATGCCATGACGGCCCAGATCCTCCAGTCCGCCGGGAGAGCCGTGCCACTGACGACATCGAACACCGCCCACAACAGGCTGCCGGCGCCGAAGCCGTAAACCAGCAGCGTCCAGGTATTGAGCCGTCGGGCCAGCGTCGACGCCCGCAGGACATAGAAAGCAAAGAACGCGGCCGCCACCAGGCCCAGCATGACACCCGGAAGGTTGACGCGCAGGAGGGCGGGCTGGTAGGCCCCGACGGCGAAGAAAGCTCCCACCAGCACCATGGCGAGGGCGCCCCACACCTGCGCGGGGACCGCCTGCCGACGGTGATACCGTTCGAACGCCGTCACCGCAACCAAGCCCAGGTACTGAACGAGCAAGGCGACCGCGATGTTGATCCGGGCGATCGTCAGGTAAAAGCTCAGCTGCACCCCAGCGAGGCCGATGGTGCCAAAAACCGCCAGGGCGGGCAATTCGCGGCGGTCGACGCGAAGCAGCGCCGGCCGGACGACGAGCAGGATGACAAACAGCCACGCGAAGGCCCACCCAATGCGGAGTTGCGCCAACACGAGCGGCGAGTAGCCCAGCCTGAACAGCGCCTTGACCGTATTGCCGCCGGCCGCGAAGAGGAACGCCGAAAGGACCACCAGGAGGTAGCCGCCCGACAGGCTAGCCCAGATACGCCTCAAACGCTCGTATGGCACTAAAGCGCCACTCGCGTCGGCCGGCAGGCCGGGTTCTTGACCAACTCCGTATTTGAAAGTAATGTAAACCCTCGGGAAGCATGGCTCGGACAACCCTCGGAAGCGGCCGGATGATCGAGCAGACCTCGGTCCAGATCACCGCGCAACGCGAGCGATGGCAGGCGGAGCGCGAGTTGCGCTATGCCCGCCGCAACCGGATTCGCCACATCGATCGGCTACTGGACGAGCTCGAGATGCTGAATATTGCCGAAGAGACCCAGTTGCCGGCCGACCTCGCGTTCCGCGTGCAGCGGCTCGCCGCGGAGATGGAGCATCCCCTCGGCAATCGGGCGCCCGAGGATATCTCCATCGGGGAATCGATGGACGCGCTTTACGACCTGCAGGACGGGCTGATGCTCACGCTCGAAGGTGTCCAGGACGACGAAGAGGTCTAGTCCGGCCGACTGACGGAGGCAGCGGCCTAGTGGTGCTGCCCGCTTTGCTGGTTGTTCTGCTGGTTACCGGTCTGGCCCGTGGTGCCTGTCGACTGGCCTTCGGCGCGTTTCTTGGCGGCAATCGCGATCGTGGCGTGGCCGGCGTCGTTCAGCGGGGCGGCCAGCCCATCTGACGCGATCGCCACGCCCTTGATCTTCGCGAGGAACGCGCTGTCACGATCGGCGTTCGCGCTCCAGAGGGCGACGAGGTCGCTCCGGCCCGCCAGGTCGCGCTCCGCCGCCGCCTGTTGCGACCGGTAGTCCTTGAGCAGTGACTGCACGATATCCGTCGTCGATCCACGGCCTTCCAGGCTGAGCAGCGATTGATTGGCCCAGTTCAACAGCGAGCCGATCGGCGCTTTCGAATTCGAGCCCGTGATGAAGTTGTAGACACCGGAGAGGAAGGGGTCGATGACCGCGACCGGCTGCGGGCCATCGCCGCTGCGCTTCTGCTGCAGCAGGGAGTAGGCATTGAGCAGATCCGCATTCGCCTGAGCGAGCTCATCAAG
>DATNNA010000049.1:0-2541 GCA_035602075.1 Binatus sp. (SeqCode)
GGCTTCATGAAGAGATTGACCGCAAACGGGCCCTCGGTGTTGGGCGCCGGCAGGCCGTGACCGGTCGATTCGCGACCGGCCTTCGTCGCCGTCTGCATGTCATAGACCAGGCCACTCGCGACCCCGCCGGTGATCAGGTCAACCCGTTGCTTGGGGACGCCCTCGAAGTCGAATGACGCCGGGATGCCGGTGCGATCCAGGCCGTCGTCCCAGATGCTGACCTGATCACCAGTAATTTGTTCACCGAGCTTCATGAAGCTGCGTTCTTCCTGGACCGCCAACGCGCCAAAGCCCATGAAGCTCATGAATTCCAGCATCTCGGCCACCGCGTATTCCTCGAGCACCACTTCGTAGACGCCCGGCTCGACCGGCTGCGCATTTTGATTCCGCTGCGCCTTCTCGATCACCTCGGTGGCGAGCTCGTTCTTATCCAGTTCCCGGACGTCGATCGCGCCACGATCGGCATAGCCGGACCCGGCATCGCCCATCACAACGGAGTTGACCGTTGCTTGGGTGGAGCGCTGATGGTGAAAAACGCCCAGCGAGTTGGCGATCGCGAACTGCCCGGCGCTGGTGCTGTACGCGCCGAAGGCCTTGAGCCCGGCCTGGCCGGCTTTGGCGCAGACGGTCTGAACAAAATCGGCACGCTCTTCGGGGGTGACCGCGGCCGTGGCATCGGACCAGGCCTCGACCGGCCGCGCCGTCGCGGGGCCCGGCATCGGGACGACCTCGCTGCGCGGCTGGAGGTCGGCGATGGCCACCGCCCGCTTGAGCACATCCGTCGCCGCCGCCTCGTTCAGCTGGTTGATCGACGCCACGCCGGTCCTGCCATCCTTGACCACTCGCACGCGAACGCTGACGTTGCGCTCGGCGACGTTCTGGTGGATGCCATTGTTGGCAAAGCGGGTCAGCGCGCTGTCCCACTCCGTGACCATGACCTCGGTCTGCTGCGCGGGTGAGCGCTCCAGCAGCCCACTCATGAACTGCTTCAGCTCACCATCGGCTGTCAGGCGCGCAATCTCCAGGCTCTTCATTTCAGGATCCCGACCTTGACGTGCTGGAAGCGCGCCGGCGCGGCACCGTGCGCCACGTGGGCAACCTGGGGCGGCTGCCCCTTGCCACAGTTGGCCAACCCCCAGACGCGCCATTCTGACCGTCCGCCGACCGCGTCGCAGGAATTCCAGAACTCCGGCGTGATCCCCGCATACGTCGCGTTCTTTAACATGCGGCCGCGCTTGCCATTGATAATTTCGTAGGCCAACTGCGTGCCGAATTGAAAGTTCAGCCGCTTGTCATCGATGCTCCAACTGCGATTCGTCTCCATGTAGACGCCGTCTTTCGTTTCAGCGATCATTTCGTCTAGCAACGAATCGCCCGGCTCCAGGCTGACATTGGTCATCCGGATCAGCGGGATCCGGTTCCAACCGTCAGCGCGCATCGTGCCGTTGCTCTGCTGCCCCAGGACGCTGGCCGTTTCTCGCGACGTCAAATAGCCGACGAACAGGCCATTCTTAATGAGATAGCTGCGCTGCGCCGGCACGCCTTCATCGTCCCAGCCGAAGGTGCCCAGCCCGGTTGGCGTCAGCGCGTCGGCCGTGATCGTAACCTTGGGTGAGCCGTACTGAAGGTGATTCAGCTTCTCGGGCGTCATGAAGCTCGTCCCCGCATACGCGGCCTCCGTGCCGAAGACCCGATCGAGCTCCGTCGGATGGCCGCAGGACTCATGGATTTGGAGCGCCGTCTGGCTGGCATCAAGAATCAACGTCTTGACGCCACTGGGGCATTGCGGCGCGGTGAGCAGCGCCACGGCCTCTTCGGCGATCCGGCCACCGTGGTGGTCGAGCTCTAGCGCCGTAATGTACTCATAGCCGCCAGCGCCCTGGTGCCGGCCAAAAGAGTTCGGATAGGAGCGGTTCTGGACTTCATCCGGCGAGGTCGCCGTTGCCTCGATCCCGGCACCGCTTTCGAACAGCTCCTGCTCGACAAAGGCCCCCTCGGTCGACGCGAAAAGTTTCGACTGCCGGATGAACTCCATCGAGCCTTCCCGAATCGTGACGCCCTTAACCGACCCCATCGCCGCATCGGCCCGCAATAGGAGGTCGACTTTCTCGCTAAGTGGGACAGCGAAGGGATCGCGCTCGAGCGGCGTCCGGTACTTACCGCGCGAGCTGACCGGCGGCCCCAGATCGACCGGCGCCGATCGGACGCGAGCACTGGCCCGCGCGATCCGGATGGCGCGCTCCACGACCTGCTCGACTTCGGCTTTATCGAGTCGGGCGCTGCCGGCGAAGCCCCACGCTCCGTCGACGATCACGCGGACGCCAAATCCCTCGCTGGCGTCGTCGGAGACGGCCGCCAGCTGGCCGTTCTTGACGATGATGTCCTGGGTGACGTGTTCGTCGAGGCGGACGTCTGCGTAGCTGGCCCCCTTGACCTGAGCCGCGTTGAGTGCGGCCTCCGCTAAATCTTTCATGTCTAGAGACTAACGCGATCTATTGATTGATGTACCAATCGGCGGTCTGGTTCATCCACCAGAATTCG